>JAIUNA010000199.1 GCA_022565265.1 Roseinatronobacter sp.
CGATGATGCTGCGCCCGGCCCCGGCCTCATCTGCGAGCACCTGCATCAGCCCCAGTTGATGTGCCGGATCAAGGCCTGCAGTTGGTTCATCGACCATCAGCACAGGCGTAGTCTGTGCCAGTGCGCGCGCGATCAGAACGCGGGCCTGTTCTCCGCCGGAGAGCTGGGTTGCAATGCGGTTGCGAAAACTCTCCAGCCCCATACGGGCGATGGCGCTGTCAATGGCCGCCTGATCCCTGGCCGCAGGCTGCACACTGTGGGGCAGATGGGGCAGGCGACCCAGCGCAATCAGGGTTTCTACCGTAACAGGCCATGCAATCTCTCGGGCCTGAGGCAGCCATGCAACGGTTTTGGCGCGGGTTTGCAGCGGCAGCGCCGTGAGCGATGAATGCCCGCGATGCGGCATCAGACCAAGCGCGCCGCGCATCAGGGTGGTTTTGCCTGCACCATTGGGGCCAAGCAGCCCCACGCATTCCCCCGGCCCGACATGCAAAGCGATATCGCGCAACACATCGCACGGCCCGCGCGCCACACTGAAATCTGTCAGAACCAGTTCGCTCATAACTGCCCCTGCGCCCGTGTTTTATAGATCAGATGCAAAAACAGCGGAGCGCCGACAAGGGCTGTCAGCACGCCCAGCTTCAAATCGCGCGTGGGAAGGATGACGCGCACCGCGATATCGGCCATCAAAACCAGCACTGCGCCCCCCAAAGCCGAGGCGGGCAGCAGCGCCGAGGGGCGCGCGCCGACAAGCGGGCGCAGGATATGCGGCACCACCAGCCCCACAAAGCCGATGGCCCCCGCAACAGCCGTTGCCGCCCCCACCATCGACGCCACGCCCAAGACAAGCGCCAGCCGCAAGCGGCCCAGATGCACACCCATACTGGCCGCCGCATCCTCGCCCAATGTCAGCGCATCAAACTTGCGCCCCTGCGCCAGCAGCACCAGCGCGCCAAGCATAATGAAGGGCGCAGCCAGCCAGACATGGGTCATCGCGCGGTCTTGCAGCGACCCCATCATCCAGAACACGATTTCGGACGCCGCAAATGGGTTGGAGGAGAGGTTGAGCACCAGCGATGTCAGCGCCCCCGCCAAGGCAGAGACTGCGATACCCGCAAGGATCAGCGTGATCGATCCGCCGCGCGGGCCTGCCAGCGCCAGAATGATCAGCACAGCCAGCACAGCGCCCGCCAGCGCGGCGAAAGGCAGCGCCAGCACATGCGCCGCCGCTAGCCCCGTCTGTAACGCCAGCACCGCGCCCAAAGCTGCCGATCCCGACACCCCGATCAGCCCCGGTTCTGCCAGCGGGTTGCGCAAATAGCCCTGCATCGCCGCCCCCGCAAGCCCCAGCGCCGCCCCCACCAGCGCCGCCAGAATCGCGCGTGGCAGGCGGATTTCGCGCATCACCAGTGTTTCGGCCAAGGCATCGCCCCAGATCAATGCCGAGAGGGCCTGCACCGGGGCAAGCCCCGCCGGGCCGATCAGCAGCGAGGCCGCGAAAAGCGCGACCATAAGCGCCCCCAATCCGGCCATCAGCGCGCGTGACATGGCGTTATCCCCTCTCATGCAGCGTGGTCAGGCGCGCTATGGCACGCAAAACCGCAGGTGTGCCGCAAACCCATTCAGCATCTGCCAGCGCATGGGCGGCATGTCCTTCGCGCAAGCGCTCCATCGCCGGGTGGCCGAGCACCTCCTCGGATCGAGAGGCGCCGGGATAGGGCTGGCCCGAAATTACCAGATCGGGCATCAGCATGATCAGCCGCTCCATGGCCAAATTACCCCCGCCCGACAGCCCGGCCTCGGCCGCGATATTGGTAAAACCGGCGGCAGTGAGAATATCATGCGCCAGCGAATTCTCCCCGGAAGTGTAGTTATTGGCATAATGCAGCGCGGCGCGCGGGGCGTGATCACGGTTGGCGCGCAGGCGCGCCAGATCTGCGCTGAATTGCACGATCAGCGCCTCGGCCTCGGCCTCGCGGCCCAGCAGGCGGCCCACCTCTCGGATATTGTCGGGGATGGTCTCCAGCGTATGGGCGATCGGCAGTTGCGCTACCTCTATCCCAAGGCGGCGCAAAAGCCCGACCGTGTAGGGCGACGTAAACGCCCCCGCCAGCACCAGATCAGGGTTCAGGCGGAACACTTCTTCGCCCTGCCCGAAATTGATTGGATAACGCTGCGCTTCCTCCAGCATGACCGAAACATTGGGATCATGTGAAATGCGCGAGATCGAAACGAGCTGGCCGGGCGCGGCCAGCATCATCGCCAGTTGATCTGTGCATAAATTGATCGAGACCACCCGTTCAGGTGGCCCCGAAGCCGCAGCCCCTGCCCAAAGGGCAAGGACAGCGCCAAGGGTTCTAGAAGCGCGACGCAACGCCAAGGTAGAAGGCCCTGTCAGAGGTGCCGTAGCCCGCAACATGCTGATACTGAAGGTTGAATACATTGTCTACCCGCAGCGTCAGATCTGCGGAGTTAGTTAACGCATAGCGCATTGAGAGATTCGTAACCGCGTAATTTGGCATCGGCCCAGTGGTGAAATTTGGCAGGAAATCGAGACGATCTGCCACATATTGCAGGCTTAGGCGCGCTTGTAGGCGGTCAGACAGGGTCGCATCAAGACCGATATTGAAGTCATGGCGGGGCACACGGCTGCGGCGCTCGCCATTAGCCTGCCGGGCATCTGTGTAGGTGTAATTACCTGACAGGAAAAGAACGTCGGTTAGTGCGGTTGTGCCTGCAAACTCTAACCCGCGGCTGCGTGCTTGGCCCACGCCATTCACAACGCTGTTCGTCGTTCCCGCAACACAGCTGGAAGTGTCAGGATCAAAGGGGCAGAAAGTCGATTGGATCAGGTCTTTCACATCGATCTGGAATACTGTCGCAGAGAAAGTTGTTCCGGCGTCAAGGCTCAGGTCGGCCCCGATTTCATAACTCACGCTCCGCTCGGCTTTCAGATTGGGATTGCCAACGAAAGGGAATGGGCCAGTGGTCGCTCCGAACCTTTGCTCGACCGAGGGCGCGCGAAAGCCTGTCCCGACCGACGCTCTCAGATTGAGCATATCGGCAGGTCGATAAGACACAGCTAAGCGGTAGGTTGGCAAAGTCCCGTAATTGGAATTGCGCTCCACGCGGGAGGAAGTGACGATATCTATAGAATCTGTCGCGGCCCAGATCGATTGCACAAAAACACCCTTATTTGTCGAGCTCTCTCCTTGTGGAACCGTCCGGCCTCGTGCGAGTTCGCGGGCGAAATCGGCACCATAGGTTAAGCTATGCATTGGGCTGAGATCGGTCTGTCCAATCCACGCGATACGGTCGCGGCTTCCGCGGAAGGTGCCGGGCAAGTTGTCTCGTTGTTCGTTTGTCTGTTGAAAACGCGTGTATTCTAAGGTCTGTGAAGATTGCGCTGTCGAATATCGCGCAAAGATACGCCCGCCGAGTACCCGGCTGTCTTGTTCATGGGGAGCGTCTACAAGCCAGTCGTCATATTCGAAATTCGATCTTTCAACGAAGACGCTGGCGCCCAAGGTCCAGTTATTGTCAAACTGATAATCGGCCACAAAGCTCAGCCTTGTTTTGCGATGACCGTCGGGTTCTGGCTCTCCATCAGCGGCCGAGAACCCTCTTGCGCGCGAATGCGACGCTGTGAGGGCATAAGACAAGGGGCCCATGCGCTGACGTAGTGTATAGCTGCCCTGAAGAGTGCCGAAGCTGCCACCAATGACTGTTAGGGCTTGCGAAACTCCGTCAGCTTCGGCGCGTTCTGTGGTGATGTTGATCACGCCGGCAACAGCGGAGCCGCCGAAAAGGGCCGATTGCGCGCCTCTAAGGACTTCGATGCGGGACACATCGGCAAGCTGCAACATTCCGAAATCGACGGAACCTGTCGAAGATCCGGGGTTGTTGATCTGCACACCATCGACGAATACAGAGACAAAGCGTGGCTCTACGCCGCGAATGCGAATATCGGATGTTGTGCCAGTTGGGCCATTTTGCGTCATGCTGACCCCGCCAAAGCGGGTCAGAAGATCGTTTATGTTCGTGAGGCCAGACCGGTCGATTTCGTCTCGCGTGATGACAGAAACACTGGAGCCACTCCGGGCCAGTTCTGTCGGCACCAGATTCGCCGAAAACGTGATCTCTTCCAGATTGATGATCTGCTGTGCGGTGGCGGGAAGCGCCAGAGCGCCTGCCAGTGCGGTTGAGGCGCAGAGCCTCAGGAATGTGTCTTGCATCTGCAACACCCTTTTGGGGCCGAAGCTGGCCCTTGTCAGAAGTCTTGTCTGTCGGATGCACGCGCACCGCAGACGGCGAAAGATGCCACCGCTACGGTTTGAGCCGTTACCCGCAACGCCACCCGCGCCGGGATAGGGTGAGCACTTTGGCAGGTCTCCTGACTTGCGGGTCACAGCTTTGCCGGGCCTTCCCATGACTTTCGCCACAGTGGCATGTGCCGACATCGCTCGCCGCCTACAGTTGCGGGGGCAGTCGCGGAATAAAAGCTGTGACGCTTCGCACCGCGTTCCCTATTACCGGATGCGATTGCACCCAGACCAAAGCATATTTTGCTTATCACCGCGCAACAAACTCTTCAAGGATATGTGTGGCCTTGCGCGTGATTGCGGGGGCCTCTCCCTCTTCTTGGCAAAAGCGCATCATTTGCGCAGCGAGGGGCCGGGTTATTTGCCTTGATAGGCTATGCGGTGCCAAGGGCCTTCATGGAAGTGATGGATGGGGGCTTGGTGCAGGAAATTTATCTGCGCGCCGAGATATTTTTCCAAAACATGCGCTGTTATAAAGGCTTCGCGCCGCAGCGCTGAAATGTGCAAAGCAGGCCATGTGCTGGCCTGCTTTTGCTTTGTGCTATGTCGTGCTGCCCGCTTTGCGCGCTGTGCGTGCTTATTTCGTCAAGATCAGCTTGCCTGCGCGGGTGATACGCAACTGGTAGGTTTTGCCATCGAGCAGGATTTGCGCAAGCGTGCCGCCGCGCGTCAGTGAATACACGTCATGGACAGGCGGCATTGCCGGAATGCGTGCATCAAGGCTGTGTTGGGTCATGGCGTTCATGTCGGATCTCTCTGCTTTTTGTCCGGGTTGCGCGCTTGCTTTGCCGCTGGCTGTTTCCAAGTATATACCAAGTAAAACACTCGGAAAAGATAATACTGACAAAAAAGCTCAGAATATTTGCGGGCTGGCCTATGCGCTGCATCTGCTTGCAAATGCCACCAAAATAAGCACTTCTGCGCGGGCCGGTATCGTGGCCAGTATCTGGGGGCAGAAGAATGCAGCGCGTGGCGATCAATGGATTCGGACGAATCGGGCGCACAGTGTTGCGCGCTTGGTTGCAAGGCGGTTGGCCGGGGCTGGAGATTGTGGCGATCAACGATATCGCCAGCCCCGAAGATTGCGCCTATCTGCTGGAATATGACAGCGTGTTCGGCCCCCTGCACCGCGAGGTGCGGCTGGAAGAGGGCGCGCTTGTGGTAGAGGGGCGGCGGCTGGCGCTGAGCCATCTGGCCGAGCTGTCTGATCTTGATCTGAGCGATATTGATCTGGTGATGGAATGCCCAGGCCGGGCCGACCGTACCGCAGTGGCGCGGCGGGGCCTGCGGGCAGGGGCGCGGCGCGTGCTGATTTCCGGCCCGTCCGATGCCGCCGAGATTACAGTTGTTCTGGGGGCGAATGATGAGATGCTGCGGCCAGAACATGTGCTGATTTCCAATGCCTCTTGCACCACCAATGCACTGGCCCCCTTGGCGCGGCTATTGCATGAAAACTGGGGCATTCAGACCGGATTCATGACCACTGTGC
>JAIUNA010000200.1 GCA_022565265.1 Roseinatronobacter sp.
CTTTCAGGAAGTGGATTATCGCGCCTTTTTCACACCTCTGGCCAAATGGGCGGCAGAGGTGGATGATACCGCGCGCCTGCCCGAATATATCAGCCGCGCCTTTCATCTGGCGCAATCGGGCCGCCCCGGCCCTGTGGTGCTGGCCCTGCCGGAAAACATGCTCTCAGTGCGCGCGGATGTGCCCGATCTGCCTGCATTGGCCCCGCGCCCGCCCAGCGTTACAGGCGCGCAACTGGACGCGATTGCACAGGCTTTGGCCCGCGCCGCGCGGCCTTTGGTGGTCATAGGTGGCCCGCAGTGGAGCGCGCAGGCCGCGCGCGATCTGGCGCAATTTGCCAGCCGTTGGGGCCTGCCTGTCTGCGCCAGTTTCCGCCGGATGGACAGGATGGACAATGCCCATCCCACTTATGCGGGCGATCTGGGCGTGGGCATGAACCCCAAACTGGCAGGGCGCCTGCGCGATGCCGATTGCCTGCTGGTGCTGGGTGCGCGGCTGGGCGATATTGCAACAGGCGGCTATAGGCTGGTGGATCCCGCAGCGCCGGGCAAAACGATCCTCCATATCCACCCCTCCCCGGATGAGTTGGGGCGCGTCTTTCGCCCCGATCTTGGCCTTGCCCTGCCTGCACCAGAGGTGGTGGCGGCACTGGCCGCCCCCCCTGCTACCCCGCGCGCGGAATGGGCAGGCTGGGCCACAAGCGCGCGGGCCGATTATCTGGATTGGATCACCCCGCGCGAAACCCCCGGCGCGGTGAAACTGGAACAGGTAATCTGCCAGCTCTCCGACACTCTGCCGCCAGACGCGATTGTGACCAATGGCGCAGGCAATTACGCAGCCTTCCTGCACCGCTATTTCCGGGCGCGCGCCTTTCCCGGCCTTCTCGCGCCGACATCGGGTTCGATGGGCTATGGCCTGCCCGCCGCCATTGCCGCGAAACTGGAACACCCCACCCGCGAGGTGATCTGCCTTGCAGGCGATGGCTGTTTTCAGATGACATGTGCCGAATTTTCCACCGCCTGCCAATATGGCGCGGCGGTGGTGGTGATTGTGTGCAACAATGGCCAATATGGCACGATCCGCATGCATCAGGAAAAAACCTATCCGGGGCGGGTAAGCGGAACAGCACTGTTCAACCCCGATTATGCGGCATTTGCCCGCGCCTATGGGGGCTTTGGCACGCGGGTAGAGCGGGGGGCGGATTTCTTGCCCGCGCTGGCCGCCGCGCGCGCAGCCAGCGTGCCCGCGATAGTGGAACTGTGCCTTGATCCAGACGCCCTCTCTCCTGCGCTGCCAGTGGCCAGCGCGCGCGCAGCCGCGCGCTAAGCCGGGGCGCTTGGGCGAGAGGGCGACAATGGGCCAGCGCCTGTGCGCGCGAGGGCGCGCACCCGTTTTCAGGTTGCTTGGCTGCAAACAGATAGTCATGGCGGGTTTTGAGCATTCTGTTAAATCTTGGCAATCCTGCGCCAGATGCGTAACACTTCGCAAAACACCAAAAACCAACCGGGAGTGAGAGACAGATGACACCTTTGCGAATGACGGCGCTGGCCGCTATGGCCGCCGCCAGCCTGAATGCGGCGCAGGCCAGTGACATTACTGTGGGCATGATCACCACGCTGTCGGGCGGCGGTGCCGGGCTTGGCGTCGATGTGCGCGATGGCTTTCAACTTGCGCTGGATATGGCCGGAGAGCATGCAATCAAGCTGGTGGTGGAAGATGACGCCCAGCGCCCCGAACTGGCAGTGCAGATTGCCGAGCGCATGATCCAGTCAGAGCGCGCGGATATCCTGACAGGGATCATCTGGTCGAACCTTGCAATGGCGGTTGTCCCCTCGACTGTGGCGCAGGATATTTTCTACCTGTCGCCCAATGCTGGCCCCTCGGCGCTGGCAGGGGCGAATTGCCACCCCAATTACTTCAATGTCGCATGGCAAAATGACATGCTGCACGAAGGCGCAGGCGCTTATGCCAATGTGCTGGGCTATCAGAATGCGTTTATCATGGCGCCCAATTACCCCGCGGGCACAGATGCGCTGAACGGGTTCAAGCGGTATTTCGAGGGCAATCTGGCAGGAGAGCTGTTTACCCAAGTGGGCCAGACCGATTACGCGGCAGAGATTGCGCAAATCCGGGCCTCTGGAGCGGATTCGATCTTTATCTTCCTCCCCGGTGGCATGGGCATAAGCTTTATGCGCCAGTATGAACAATCTGGCCTAGATATGCCCATTGTTTCCGCAGCGTTTACATTCAGCCAAGATATCTTGCCTGCCGTCGGCTCTGCCGCGCTGGGGGTGTTCAATGCAAGCCAATGGTCGCCCGATCTGGACAATGCCGCAAATGTGGAATTTGTCGCGGCCTTTCGCGCAGCCTATGGGCGCATCCCGTCGCTTTATGCCAGCCAAGGGTTTGATACGGCAAACCTGATCCTCTCTGCCGCCGCCAAAGCCGATGTAAACGACCGCACTGCCTTCCGCGAGGCGCTGCGCGCGGCCGATTTCACATCGGTTCGGGGGGATTTTGCATGGGCGCCCAACCAGCACCCGATTCAGAAAGTCTATATCCGCGAAGTGGTGGAAGTGGATGGCGAAATCACCAACCGCGTTGTTGGTGTGGCCTTTGAAGAGCACCGCGCCGTGCATGGCGAAAACTGCAATATGTAAGCGGCGCGGCATGGCCCCGGCAATGTCCGGGGCCATCTGCCCCCGCAAAGGACAGACATGACTCTTGCGCTGGTGCTAGAGCAGCTTTTGAATGGCGTGCAATTCGGGCTGATGCTGTTTCTGATGTCGGCTGGCCTGACGCTGGTTTTCGGCGTTATGGGGCTGATAAACCTTGCCCATGGCTCGCTTTACATGATCGGCGCGTTTCTCTGCGCGGCGGTGGCGGCGGCCAGTGGCAATTTCTGGCTGGGGCTTGTGGCAGGCATTGCCGCCGCTGCGGCGGCGGGTGCGCTGATTGAAATTCTGGTTATCCGCAGGCTCTATGCGCGAGATCATCTGGATCAGGTTCTGGCCACATTCGCGCTTATCCTTATCCTGTCGGAAGGGGTGCGCATGGTCTTTGGCCCCTTTCCGCTATACCTGAACGTGCCAGAGGCTTTGCGCGGCACTGTCAGCCTTGGGATTGTGGAGTATTCGGTCTACCGTCTGGCGCTGATTGGCTTTGGCCTTGCCGTGGCGCTGGGGCTGTGGGCGCTGATTGCCAAAACCCGCCTTGGCATCCGCATCCGCGCCGGAGAATCCGACCGCGAGATGATTGCCGCGCTGGGCGTGAATATCCGCGCGCTTTATACCATCGTTTTCGCACTGGGCGCGGGGCTGGCAGGGCTGGCAGGCGCGCTGGTGGGGGCCATTCAATCGGTTCAGGTGGGGATGGGAGAGCCTGTGCTGATTCTGGCCTTTGTGGTCATCGTGATTGGCGGCATTGGCAGTATTCGCGGCGCAATGGTGGGCGCGCTTCTGGTGGGGGTGATCGATACAATGGGCCGGTTTCTGCTGCCGCGCTTTTTCGCCACGTTCATGGAGACATCACAGGCCATGGGGGTGGGCGCGGCGCTGGCCTCTATGCTCATCTATCTGCTGATGGCGCTGGTTCTGATCTTCCGGCCCAAAGGATTGTTCCCCGCCCATGGATAGCACGCGCAAGGAATGGCTGCTTAATGCCCTGATTGCAGGCGCGCTTTTTGCCGTGCCGCTTTGGGCTTGCGTGGTGAATGAGCCGTTTATCATCACACTCGCCACGCGCATTGCCATTCTGGCCATTGCGGCTGTGGGGTTGAATATCGCGCTGGGGCTGGGGGGCATGGTCAGCTTTGGCCATGCGCTGTATCTGGGCCTTGGCGGCTATGTGGCAGGTATTGCCGCGCATCACGCCTTTCACGGCACAGAGATTCTGGGCCTGCCGGGCACAAACCAGATGTTGCCCATCTGGGCGCTGGCCACGGTGCTGTCAGGGCTGGTGGCCGGGGTGGTGGGCGCGCTCTCTTTGCGCACATCGGGCATTTTCTTTATCATGATCACGCTGGCTTTCGCGCAGATGGGGTTTTTCTTTACCCTCTCTTGGCCCGCTTATGGCGGTGAAGATGGCTTGCCCATATTTGTGCGCAACCAGTTTCCCGGCCTCAATACCGCGCGGCCTTGGGAAATGTTCCTCTTGGCCTATGCGGTGCTGATGCTGTGTCTGGCGGCCTTCGCGGGCCTACGCGCGGCGCGCTTTGGCGCGGCCCTGATGGCCATCCGCCAAAACCCCGATCGCGCGGCAGCGCTGGGCATTTCGCCTTTCGGGATCAAACTGGTGGCCTTTGTGCTGTCGGGCATGATCACCGGGCTTGCAGGCGCAATGATGGCCGATCTCACCCGCTTTGTCAGCCCCGCCATGATGGCTTGGACAGTCTCTGGCGAATTGATCGTGATCATCATTCTGGGCGGTGTGGGGCGGCTCTTTGGCCCGGTGGCTGGCGCGGCTATCCTTGTGGGGTTCGAAGTGTTTTTCGGCGGCCTGACAGAGCATTGGAAGCTCTGGCTGGGCCTTGTGCTGCTGGCCGTGGTGCTGTTTGCGCGCGGCGGGTTTATCGGGCTTCTGGCAGGGCGGGTGCGCCATGGCGGATAATGTCTTGGCCCTGCGCGGCCTGTCGCGGGCCTTTGGCGCGCTCAAGGCCACAGATGATGTCTCCCTTACCCTGCGGCGCGGCGAAATCCATGCGCTGATCGGGCCAAACGGGGCAGGCAAATCCACGCTGATGGCGCTGGTTTCGGGCAAACTCGCCCCCGATGCAGGCCAGATCTGGCTGGAGGGGCGCGATATCACCGGCCTGTCCGTGGCGGCGCGGGCGCGCGCGGGGCTGGGGCGCAGCTTTCAGGTTTCCTCGCTCATCCCCGAATACTCGGCGCTGCGCAATGTCATGCTGGCACTGCAGGCGCGCATGGGCCACAGCTACCGCTTCCTGCGCCCGGTGATGCGCGATCAGGCACTGATTTCGGGCGCGCGCGCCATCCTTGCGCGTGTGGGGCTTGGCCCCCGCGCCTCGGTCGAAGCTGCGGTTCTCAGCCATGGCGAAAGGCGGCTTTTGGAAATCGCCATGGCGCTGGCGCTCTCGCCCAAATGCTTTTTGCTGGATGAACCCATGGCCGGGCTGGGGGCAGAAGGGACAAAACAGCTTGTCACCTTTTTGCATGGCCTGAAACAAGATGCCCCCATCCTCTTGATCGAACATGACATGGACGCCGTGTTCCAACTGGCAGACCGGATTTCGGTGCTTGTCTATGGGCGCATCATCGCCACCGGCAGCGCAGCGGAAATCCGCGCCAATCCACAGGTGCGCGCCGTCTATCTGGGAACGGAGGACAGCCTGTGACAGCCTTGCTGGAACTGGACGATCTGCAGGTCTTCTACGGCGCGTCACAGGCGCTGTTTGGCGTCAGTTTGCAGGTGCAGGAGGGGCAGGCCGTGGCGCTGATGGGGCGCAACGGGATGGGCAAATCCACCACAATCGCCACCGCCTGCCGCATGCGCCCGCTGCGCGCCGGGCGCGTGCGCTTTGCGGGGCAGGATATCTCCGCCCTGCCCTCGTTTCGCGCCGCGCGGCTGGGATTGGGGCTTGTGCCCGAAGGGCGGCGTTGCTTTCCCAATCTCACTGTCACCGAAAACCTCATCGCCGCCGCCCGGCCCGGCGCATGGACACTCGCGCGCATACAAACCCTGTTCCCGCGCCTGCAAGAACGCGAAACCCAACTTGCCGCCACCCTCTCCGGGGGCGAGCAACAAATGCTCGCCATCGGCCGCGCCCTAATGACAAATCCGCGCCTCCTGC
>JAIUNA010000201.1 GCA_022565265.1 Roseinatronobacter sp.
ATTGTCACCAATATCGACCCCGAACATATGGAACATTGGGGCAGTTTTGATGCGCTGCGCAAAGGGTTTCAGGATTTCGTTTCTGGCATTCCGTTTTATGGGCTGGCAATTTGCTGCGCGGATCATCCCGAAGTGCAGGCGCTGGTGGCCAAGATTACGGATCGGCGCGTGGTGACTTTCGGGTTCAACGCTCAGGCTGATATTCGGGCGCTGAACCTGCGCTATGAAGGGGGAATTGCGCTTTTTGATATCGCCCTGCAAGACGAGCGGCGGGTAATCAAGGGGTGCAGCCTGCCCATGCCGGGGGATCACAATGTCTCCAACGCGCTGGCGGCAGTTGCGGCCGCGCGGCATCTGGGGATGAATGCCGCCGAAATTCGTAGCGCATTGGCCAAGTTTGGCGGTGTGAACCGCCGCTTTACCCGTGTGGGCGAAGTGGGTGGCGTAACGATTATTGATGATTACGGCCACCACCCGGTAGAGATTGCAGCCGTGCTGCGTGCGGCGCGGCAGGCTTTGGGCGGCACAGGGCGCGTGATAGCAGTGCATCAGCCCCATCGCTACACGCGGCTCTCCAACCTGTTTGAGGAGTTTTGCACCTGCTTCAATGAGGCGGATGTGGTGGGCATTGCCCCTGTCTATGCTGCCGGGGAAGAGCCGATTGCCGGGGCCAGCCGTGATGATCTTTTGGCAGGGCTGAAAGCGCATGGCCACCGCGCGGCGCATGCTGTCAGCACCGAGGATGAATTGGAAGCGCTGGTGCGCGCCCATGCGGGGCCGGGCGATATGGTGATTTGCCTTGGTGCGGGCACGATTTCGGGTTGGGCGCATGCGCTGTTGCCGCGCTTGCAAGCGAAGGCCGCATGATGGGGCCAGAGTTTCGCGTCTATCTGTTGATGGGGGCCGCGCTTGTGGCGGGGGCAGCGTTGGGCGCAGCGCTGATCCATAATCGTTGGCTGCGTGTCTATGGTGCGTTTCTGGCCGCCCATGTCTTTGGTGCGCTTGGTCTTATCCTGGCTGCGCGCCAAGGCCAGCACATGCAGGGGCTTGGGTTTGCGGTTATTCTGGCTGTCTTTGTCTTGCCCGCCACATTGGGCATGGTGCTTGGTGGCGGGCTAATGTGGTGGCGCAGGCGCTAAACGCGGGCATCTTCGCGGATCATATCCGCCGCTTTTTCGGCGATCATGATAACAGGGGCCTGTGTATTGCCCGATGTGATGCGCGGCATGACCGAAGCATCCACCACGCGCAGCCCGTCCATGCCCTGAACCCGCAACCGTGCATCAACCACGGCACGCGGGTCTGTCCCCATGCGCGCTGTCCCAACCGGGTGAAAGATGGTCGAGGCGATATCGCCCGCTCCTTTTGCGAGTTCGACATCTGTCTGAAAATCAGGGCCGGGTTTGAATTCTTCGGGGCGGTAACGCGCCAGCGGGGCCTGCGCCATGATGTGGCGCGTAAGCCGGATGGCGCGGGCGGCAACCAGCCTGTCACCCTCTGTTGACAGGTAATTGGGCTTGATCACCGGATGCGCCCTTGAATCGGGTGTGCTTAGCCGGACATGGCCCCGGCTTTCGGGGCGCAAATGGCAGACAGAGGCTGTGATGGCGGGGAAGCTGTGGGGCGGTTGGCCAAAGGCTTCCAGTGAAACGGGCTGCACATGATATTCCAGATCAGGGCTTGCCAGCCCGTCCGAGGAATAGGCAAAGGCCCCCAACTGGCTTGGGGCCATCGACATAGGCCCCGCGCGCCGCGCCAGATATTCCAGCCCGATCATGGCCTTGCCCCAAAGTGTTGCGGACATTGTGTTCAGTGGCTTGGCACCATGCACTTTGTAAGCGCACCGTATTTGCAGATGGTCTTGCAAATTCTCGCCCAATTCTGGGATATCGTGCAGCACCTCTATCCCATGCCTGCGCAGCAATTCCCCCGGCCCCAGCCCCGATAGCTGCATCAGATGCGGCGTGCCAATCGCGCCCGCTGACAAGATCACCTCGCGCCGCGCCTGTGCCTGCGCGAGTTGCCCCTCATGCGTGAACCGAACGCCCACCGCGCGCCGCCCTTGCACGATCACCCGCTCGCTTTGCGCATGGGTCAGCACTGTCAGATTGGGCCGCGCCATGGCCGGGCGCAAAAACCCGCGCACCACCGACCAGCGCAAACCCTTGCGTTGGTTCACTTTGAAATACCCCACGCCAAAATTGTCGCCCAGATTGAAATCCGGGGTTTCGGGAATGCCCGCGGCAATGGCGGCCTCTTTCCACGCATCCAGAATTTCCCAACTCAGGCGCTGTTCTTCCACCCGCAACCCGCCGCCCGCGCCATGCTGGCCGGAGCTTTCGCCGCCATAATAATCCTCGGATTTCAGAAAATAGGGCAGCACATCATCCCAGCCCCAGCCACTATTGCCCATCTGCCGCCAGCCGTCATAATCCGCAGCCTGCCCGCGCAAATACAGCATCCCATTGATCGACGAACACCCCCCCAGCACCCGCCCACGCGGATAAAGCAGGCTGCGCCCGTTCAACCCCGTCTCTGGCGCAGTACGGTAGCGCCAATCCGTGCGCGGATTGTCGATGCAATACAAATAGCCAACCGGAATATGCACCCAGTGGTAACGGTCAGACCCGCCTGCTTCCAGCAGGAGAACGCGGGTTTTTGGGTCTTCGCTCAGCCTGTTGGCCAGCACGCAGCCAGCAGAGCCAGCCCCAACAATCACATAATCAAACTGGCCGTAATCCTGCACCCGCGCCCCCCCTCGTTTTTGGTTGCGCGCCACTCTGTCTTGTGGGCAGTGCAGCTTCAAGCGAAAAAACCGTGTTATGTCTAAAACTTGGGCAATGCTTGCGCTTAAAAAGATTGCAACTATGCGTTTTTTGCTCAAGATTGCAGCAATGCGCTGCATGAACAGGGCGTCACCCGTCTAACGTAAATGACAGGCGGCACAACAGGCCCTAGCCAAGAGAATGAAAACCAACCGGAGGGATACTGATGCTTCACCGTTCCATTCTAACTGCAATCGGCTTTAGCGCCATTGCAGTTTCCGCCCATGCGCAAACCGCGATGCCATTCGCGCTGGATTGGCGCTTTGAAGGGCCAGCCGCGCCCTATTTCGTTGCCATCGACAAAGGCTTTTTCGCCGAGGCCGGGCTGGCCGTTGAAGTAACAGCCGGGCAGGGCAGCCTTGATGCGATTCCAAAAGTGGCGACAGGCGCTTTCCCTGTGGGCTTTGCCGATATCAACAGCCTGATCAAGTTTCTGGATCAAAATCCCGGCGCGCCTGTGATCGGCGCCATGATGATTTATGACAAGCCGCCTTTCGCCATCGTGGGCCGCCGTTCGCTTGGGGTGGAAACCCCATCCGATCTGGAAGGCAAGGTTTTGGGCGCGCCACCCCCCGATGGCGCATTTGCCCAATGGCCGATTTTCGTGGCCGAAACGGGCATAGATGAAAGCGCTGTCACAATAGAGCCTGTGGGCTTTCCCACGCGCGAACCCTCGCTGGCCGAAGGTACAGTTGCGGCTGTGACGGGCTTCAGCTTTACGTCTTTCCTCAACACGGCCCGCCTTGGCGTTCCTGAAGACGATATCTCGGTCATCCTGATGGCCGATCACGGTGTTGATCTTTATGGCAATGTGATCATCGTGAATACCGATTTCGCAGCCGCCAATCCCGATGCCGTTTCGGCATTTCTTGAAGCTGTGGCAAAAGGTTGGGTAGAAACGATCGCAGATCCGGCTGCGGCCATCGAAAGTCTGGTTGCTGTAAACCCTGCGATGGATTCCGAATTGGAGCTGCGCCGCCTTGAACTGGCGCTGCGCGACAATGTGGTAACGGAATGGGTTCTGGCCAATGGGATGGGGGGTATTGATGCGGATCGCTTTGCAAATTCCATCGAGCAGATCAAACTGACTTACGAGTATCAGACAGAGCCGGATGCGGCGCTGTATTTCACGGATGCATTTTTGCCCGAAGGCGGGTTCAAACTCGACTAAATCGAGATCCAAGCCAGCGCCCTTGTGGCGCTGGTTTCATATCGTGGGGGCAGAATGACAAATCTGATTGAGATCAAAGGTGTGCGGCATGCTTACCGCACAGATGCAGGGCCGCTGCCTGTTTTGGACGGGTTGGAGATATCGGTGCCGGAGGGTGGGTTTGTCGCCGTTGTCGGGCCATCGGGCTGCGGAAAATCCACCCTCACGCGCCTGATCGCAGGGCTTATGAAACCCGATCAAGGCGAAGTCTGGCTTCATGGTGAACGCGTGAAAGGGCCGCGCTCGACTGTGGGGATGGCGTTTCAGAATCCGGTTTTGCTGGAATGGCGCACGATCCTCAAAAATGTGCTTTTGCCGCTGGAAATTGTGCCGTCCAAACTATCGCGCAAGGAGGCCGAAGACCGCGCCCGTTTCCTGCTTTCGCTGGTCGGTCTGGAAGGGTTTGAAGACAAACGCCCGTCCGAGCTGTCTGGCGGCATGCGCCAGCGCGCCTCGCTCTGCCGTGCACTGATCCACCAGCCCGATGTGTTGATCCTGGATGAACCCTTTGGCGCGCTGGATGCCTTCACCCGCGAAGACCTGTGGCAAACCATGCACAAGGTGAAGGAACGCGAACCTTTCACAGGTGTTCTGATCACCCATGACCTGCGCGAATCCATCTTTCTTGCCGATCAGGTTGTTGTGCTCTCCGGCCGGCCCGCGCGGACGCAATATGTGCTGGATATCCCATCCAAGGGCCTGCGCACGCTAGATGATCTCTACACGCCAGAGGCCGCGGAACAGCTCAATATCCTGCGCCACCAGATTCAGATTGCGCAAGGTCGCGCCCAGTCCGAGGATACCGCCGCATGATGGCTCAGAAATATTTGCGCGCCATCGGCGTGCCCCTGATCGCAGTGGTAATCTTTCTTCTCTTCTGGGAATGGTTGGTCTGGGTCAATGGCTGGCCCAAATTCAAGATGGCCGCACCTTCCGATCTCTGGCCCGCTTATCAGCGCCATTCCAACCTGTTTTTCAGCATGGGCTGGCAGACATTGTGGCGCACAGTTCTGGGGCTGGTGCTGGCGGTGATTTTCGGCACGCTTCTGGGCATGATCATGGGCTTCTCGCGCATCATGCGCGATGCGCTTTACCCGCTTCTGGTGGGGTTCAATGCCATTCCCAAGGCCACTGTTGTTCCCATTGTGGCGCTTATGTTCGTGGGCCAGCATGATTTCAACACTGTGCTTTTGGCCTTCATGATCTCGTTTTTCCCGATCGCGGTCTCGGTCTCGATTGGCCTTTCTACACTGGAGCCGGAATATCGGGATATCCTGCGTTCACTTGGCGCCTCTCAAGCGACAATCTTCTGGAAAATCGCGCTGCCCAAAACCCTGCCCGAATTTTTCGGCGCGCTGAAAGTGGCCGTCACCCTGGCCTTCATTGGCACCAATCTGATGGAGATCGTCAGTCCTCATGGGCGCGGGCTTGGCGCGCTTTTTGACAGCGGGCGCACCAATTCCGATTTCCCACTGATGTTTGCGGTTCTCATCGCCTTGGCCTTTCTGGGGATCGTGCTGTATTACATCGTGGTCGCACTTGAGAAGATCTTTGCAGGCTGGGCCGAGCGTAGTCCGGGCTGATCTCGCTTCCGGTTCATCTTGGCATAAATATCGACGGGGGTGCGGGGGCAGGCAGCCCCCCCGTCTTTTTTTTCATTTTGGGGCAGTTAAAACGCGGCGATTTTTTTTAATTTTAAGAATTTTTCCGGCAAATTGTTCCGGGAA
>JAIUNA010000202.1 GCA_022565265.1 Roseinatronobacter sp.
CAAACGATATCTGCCAGCTTTTCGGGGTCGGATTCGTTCAGTTCAATGTCAAAACAATCTATATTGGCGAATTTCTTAAACAAAACCGCCTTGCCTTCCATCACGGGCTTAGAGGCCAGCGGCCCGATATTGCCAAGCCCCAGAACGGCTGTGCCATTGGTGACAACCGCCACCAGATTGCCCCGCGCGGTGTAGCGTGCGGCATCTTCGGGGTTTGCCTTTATCTCCATGCAGGCTTCGGCCACGCCGGGGGAATAGGCGCGCGACAGATCATAGCCATTGGCAAGCGGCTTTGTGGGGCGCACCTCCAATTTGCCGGGGCGGGGGAATTCGTGATAAATCAGCGCCGGATGGCGGTTGTCGTCGCTGGTATTCTCTGGCATGTGATCCCCCTCGAAAAACTTGGTTTAATATTAAACAATTTCCATCCGGCAGCAAGGCCCAGAATTGAGGCATGACCCCATTTTGCAAGGCAAAAGCGGCAGTGCATGGGTTGCAAAGCGCGGGCGCGCAGCGCAAACTTGGCCAAAATGCCGGAGGGTAGAATGACGCTGTATGATGCCGCATGCAAGGTGCGTGAAAATGCCTATGCGCCCTATTCCGGGTTCAAGGTGGGGGCGGCGCTGCGCACGGCCACGGGCGCGGTTTTCACGGGCTGCAATGTGGAAAACGTGGCCTATCCCGAAGGCACCTGCGCCGAGGCAGGCGCGATTGCGGCCATGTGTGCCGCAGGCGCGCGCGAGATTGCCGAGATGCTGGTTGTCGCCGACAGCCCCAGCCCTGTGCCCCCCTGTGGCGGCTGCCGCCAGAAGATTGCGGAATTTGCAGGGCCAGAGATGCGTATCACCTTGGCCAATCTTGGCGGCGCGCGGCTGGAAATGACAGTGGCAGAATTGTTGCCGGGGGCCTTTGGCGCGGGCCATATGGATAAAACCTGATGGCGCGCGCCTTTCTCGTGGTGCTGGATTCGGTGGGCTGTGGTGGCGCGCCCGATGCTGCCGAATTTGGCGATGAAGGGGCGAATACGCTGGCCCATATCGCGCAGGCCTGCGCACTGGGCCGTGCCGAACGCGGGCGCACAGGGGCGCTGCGCCTGCCCGTGCTGGATGGGTTGGGGCTAGGGGCTGCGATCCGCCTTGCCTCTGGCGCGGCCACGCCGGGGCTGTCGGCGCAGCCCGCGGGCCTGTGGGGGGCGGCGACAGAGGCCTCACGCGGGAAAGATACCCCTTCGGGCCATTGGGAAATCGCGGGCCTGCCTGTGCCGTGGGATTGGGCCTATTTCCCGAAAACGATTCCGGCCTTTGACGAAGATCTTGTGGCGCTTGTGTGCCAACTGGCCCAAACGGATGGCATTTTAGGCAATTGTCACGCAGCAGGCATTCCCATCATCACCCAGCTTGGGGCGGAACATCTGCGCAGCGGCTGGCCAATTTGCTATACCTCTGCCGATAGTGTGTTCCAGATTGCCGCGCATGAACAGGCGTTCGGGCTGGAACGGCTGCATGCGCTCTGTGCCGCGCTGGCGCCCCATCTGCATGCACGCCGCGTGGGGCGCGTCATCGCGCGCCCTTTCAGCGGTAGCGTTGAACAGGGGTTTGCCCGCACCGCCAACCGGCGCGATTACGCCATAGCGCCCCCTGCGCCCACCCTGTGCGATTGGGTGCAACAGGCGGGCGGGCAGGTGCATGCCATCGGCAAGATTGCCGATATCTTTTCCGGGCGGGGGATAGACCATGTGCATAAGGGCAAGGATGATGCAGCACTTGCCGCGCATCTGTTGGCCCTGATGGACAGCGCCGAGGATGGCGCGCTTGTCTTTTGCAACCTTGTGGAATTTGACAGCCTTTATGGCCATACCCGCGATGTGGCAGGATATGCCCGCGCGCTGGAATGGTTTGATGGCATCGCCGCGCAGGCGCTGGCGGCCCTGCGCCCCGGCGATATGCTGGTGATCACTGCCGATCATGGCAATGATCCCACGTCACCGGGCAGCGACCACACGCGCGAACGTGTTCCGGTTCTGGTGGCAGGAAAGGGCGCGGGCACGATTGGCCATTGCGCTTTTGCCGATATTGCCGCCAGCATCGCCGCGCACCTTGGCATTCCCGCCCAAGGCGCGGGACGGAGTTTTCTGCCATGAACCAACGGATATCCGAAACTGACCGCGAGCGTATCGCGCAGCGTGACGCGGCTCTTGCGGCGCGGCCCAAGCTGGAATTGCACCTGCATCTGGAAGGCGCGGCCCCGCCCGATTTCATCCGCGCGCAAGCCAAGCGCAAGAAAACTGACCTTTCGCGCATTTTCGATGATCGCGGCGCCTATGCCTACCGCGATTTTACGGATTTCCTGCGCATCTATGAAGCGGCCTGCACAGTGCTGACAACCCCGCAGGATTTTCATGATCTGACATTGGCGGTGCTGGAACAGTCTGCCGCGCAAGGGGTGGTCTATAGCGAAACCTTCCTCTCGCCCGATTTTTGTGGCGGGGGCGATGTGATTGCATGGCGTGATTATCTGGCCGCGATAGAGGCCGCGGCCACACAGGCGCAGCGCGATTTCGGGATCACTTTGCGCGGCTGCATTACCTGTATCCGCCATTTCGGCCCGCAGCAGGCCCGTCAGATTGCCCGCTGCGCTCAAGCAACCGCCGGGCCATTTGTCACGGGCTTTGGCATTGCGGGCGATGAGGGGCAATTTCACCCCTCGGATTTTACCTATCCCTTTGATGCCGCGCGCGAGGCCGGGCTTGGCCTGACAGCCCATGCGGGCGAATGGGGTGGGCCGGACTCTGTGCGCGCGGCGCTGGACTATCTGCGCCCCAGCCGCATTGGCCATGGTGTGCGCGCGATTGAAGACCCCCGGTTGGTGGACAAACTGGCCGAGGCAGGCGTTGTGCTGGAAGTTTGCCCCGGTTCCAATATCGCGCTGGGGCTATATCCCGCGCACTCGCGCCATCCGATAGACAAATTGCGCCGGGCGGGTGTGCCCGTCACTGTCTCCACCGATGACCCGCCATTTTTTCATACCACCATGACGCGCGAATATATCCAGCTTGCGCAAAGCTTCGGCTGGGAAGAAGATATCTTTGCGCAAATCGCGCAAACCGCCCTTGACGCTGCCTTTTGCGATGCCCAAACGCGCAGCGATATTGCCAAGAAACTGGAGACCACGCCATGACCCATCCCAAGCTGACCCTTGTTGATCACCCTTTGGTGCAGCACAAGCTGTCGCTTATGCGCGATGGTGCGACCTCCAGCCCGGATTTCCGCCGCTTGTTGCGCGAAATCAGCCTGTTGCTGACATATGAGGCCGCGCGCGATCTGCCGCTGGCAAAGCGGCGCATTACCACACCGCTGACACAGATGGATGCCCCCATGCTGGCCTGCGCCGATCCGGTGGTGGTGTCCATTCTGCGGGCCGGCAATGGGCTGCTGGATGGGGTGCTGGATGTGATCCCCACAGCGAAAGTCGGGTTTGTTGGCCTCTACCGCGACGAGGCCACGCTAAAGCCCGTCCAATATTACTGCAAACTGCCCCCCGAATTGGCGGGGCGGCTGGTGATTGCAGTTGATCCCATGCTGGCCACGGGCAATTCCTCTGCTGCGGCGGTTGACCTGCTGAAACAGGCAGGCGCAACCGATATTTGCCTGATTTGCCTTTTGGCCGCGCCCGAAGGGCTGGCCTGCATGGCCAAAGCGCATCCCGATGTGCGTATTGTCACGGCCTCTGTCGATGAGTGCCTGAATGAGCGGGGATATATCGTGCCGGGACTAGGGGATGCGGGTGATCGCATTTTTGGCACAGTATGATGTAGGTGGGCGCGCAAAACCTCTTTACTTTGGCCATGACGAAAGGGCATTCTGGGGCCAATTTTAAAAGGGTGATTTCATGCGCGCATTTTGGGGAATACTCTGTCTGTCCATCGGCCTTGCAGCCCCGGCCCTAGGGCAAAACACTTTCAGTCCGGCAGAGCCAGTGCCAGAGAGTGTTGAGGGGCGCGAATATACCGATAGCCGGGGCTGTGTTTTTCTGCGCTCTACCTTTGGGGGGGCCGTGACATGGACACCGCGCTATGGGCCGGATCGCCAGCCTGTCTGTGATGGCACACCCACAGTTGTCGCGCGGCCCACACCGCCGGTTGTGGCGGCCCCTCTCCCGGTTGCGCCTGTTGCAGTGGCAGCCCCCTCACTCGCGCCAGCGCCCTCCGCGCGCAGCGCGCGCCCCGGCACGTCACGCAGCGCCGCGCCCGTTCTGCCGCGCGCTGATACCACCGGGCGCCACCCGTCTTGCCCCGAAATTGCGCCCTATGGCCAGCTTGTTGATACTCTTCTGGGCCGTCCACTGGTGCGCTGTGTAACCAGCCCCGGCCAATTCCTCAGCCCGGTGGACAATGGCGCGGGCATCAATTCCAACGCCCCGATCGCGCTGCCCGATAGTCTGGCCATCCGCACAAGCACTGCAGCGCCCCGGCAGCGCGCGGGCCGCATGGTGCAGGTGGCAAGCTTTGCCATCCCCGGCAATGCCGCGAAGCTGAATGCCCGTTTGCAGCGCGCGGGCCTGCCAGCCCAAAACCACCGCGCGCGCGGCTATCATATTGTCACCTTGGGGCCATTCGCCACTGGGGCCGAAGCGCAGGCCGCACTTTCCCAAGCGCGCCGCATGGGGTTTTCAGACGCATTCCTGCGTTAGAATGTGTCGCGTTCAGTCGCAGTCACGCGACCCATTTTAACCTTGGGGAGCCGCATGTCGTTTTGCGCGACATGCTTTTGTGCAATTTACAGGCAAGGTGACAGGCGTTTCGGCAGCGCATGCCGCAGACTACTTTGCCAGACCAGTGTCAGCGATTCGCAGACATAAGCGCAAAGCCCAGTGCGTTACAGGTGCGTTACAGGTGCATTACAGGTGCATTACACTGGGCGCTTGCGCAATGTCTTGACGAGGGTATCAAAAATCTCGGAATTTGCCGCGATAAGTTCGCCGCGTTCCAGAATGCTCTCGCCCTCGCGGATTGGCGCGGTAAAACCCCCGGCCTCGCGCACCAAAAGCAGGCCCGCCGCAATATCCCAAGGCTGCAATTCGCGCTCCCAGAATCCATCATAGCGCCCAGCCGCCACATAGGCCAGATCAAGCGATGCCGTCCCCCAGCGCCGCATCCCTGCGCAGGCAGGCATCAACTGCGCCAGATCATGCAATGTGGCGGGCAGGGTTTTTCTGGTGGCAAAGGGAACGCCCGTGGCAAAGATGCACTCCATCATCGTGCCGCGATTGGACACGCGCAAGCGGCGGTCATTCATGAATGTGCCAAGGCCCTTTTCGGCAAAGAACAATTCATCCTTGGCCGGGTCGAACACCACGGCCGAAACGATCTCGCCCTTGAATTCCAGCGCAATGGAAACTGCCCAATGCGGCAGGCCGTGCAGGAAATTCGTCGTGCCATCCAGCGGGTCAACAATCCAGCGGCGGGTGGGGTCTGTGCCTTCCACAGGGGCGGATTCCTCGGCCAGCCAGCCATAATTTGGCCGCGCTTCCATCAGCATCTCGCGGATGATCTTTTCCGACGAAATATCGGCCCGGCTGACAAAATCGCCCGCCGATTTGCTGGAGACCTGAAGATTCTCCACCTCGCGGAAATCCTTGACCAGCGCCCGCCCGGCCTTGCGGGCCGCGTTGATCATGATGTTGAGATTTGCACTGCCTTGCATGCGGGTCGCTCCTGTCCGGGTATGGGGGGGCTATAGTTGGGGATGGCGGGGA
>JAIUNA010000203.1 GCA_022565265.1 Roseinatronobacter sp.
CGCCCAGATCAAGAAACGCCTTGCCGCAAGCCCCGGCTGGTTTACCCGCCAGCGCGACCTTATCAAAGGTGTGAGCGAGGAAACCACAACCGGCGTTCACCGCCTGTATGATTTGCACAAAAAGGGCCTGCTGCCTTTCCCTGCGATCAATGTAAATGATTCTGTCACGAAATCGAAATTCGACAATAAATATGGCTGCAAGGAATCGCTGGTGGATGGCATTCGCCGTGCGACAGATACGATGATGGCGGGCAAAGTGGCCGTTGTCTGCGGCTATGGCGATGTGGGCAAAGGCTCTGCCGCCAGCCTGCGCGGCGCTGGTGCGCGCGTGGTTGTGACAGAGATAGACCCGATTTGCGCCCTTCAGGCTGCGATGGATGGCTATCAGGTCACAACGCTGGAAGATGTGATCAAAACCGCAGATATTTTTATCACCACCACCGGGAATAAGGATGTCATCCGCATCGAGCATATGCGCGAGATGAAGGATATGGCGATTGTGGGCAATATTGGCCATTTCGACAATGAAATTCAGGTGGCCGCGCTGAAGAACCACAAATGGACGAATATCAAGGATCAGGTGGATATGATCGAGATGCCCTCTGGCGCACGGATCATTCTGCTGTCGCAAGGGCGGCTTCTGAACCTTGGCAATGCCACGGGCCACCCGTCTTTTGTGATGTCAGCGAGCTTTACCAACCAAGTGTTGGCGCAGATTGAACTTTGGGCCAAGGGCGCGGAATACCAGCCCGGCGTATTTATTCTGCCCAAGCATCTGGATGAAAAAGTGGCCCGCCTGCATCTGGATCGCATTGGCGTGAAACTGACAGAGCTGAAACCCGAGCAGGCCGAGTATATCGGTGTGCCGGTTGCAGGCCCGTTCAAGGCCGAACATTACCGCTATTGATCTGCCTTGCGGGGTGCGCGGCGTGGCGCGCCCCCCGGCCCCTGCGCGTGCTCAAGTCGGTTTTGATACTGCACCCTGACGGATTTGCGCAGGATTTCGCGCTGGAACCAGCTATGTTGGCATCAGGCAACACAGAGCACCCCCATGCGCTATTCCGGCTTTCGCATTCTGAAAGAGGCCCTGACAGGGCATAAGGGCTGGCGGCCCGTCTGGCGCAGCCCAGAGCCAAAGCCCCAGTATGATATTGTCATTGTGGGCGGTGGTGGCCACGGGCTGGCCACGGCCTATTATCTGGCCAGCAAATTCGGTCAGGCCCGTGTGGCCGTGATCGAGAAAGGCTGGATCGGGGGTGGCAATGTGGGGCGCAATACCACGATCATCCGCTCCAACTATTTGCTGGATGGCAATGAGCCATTCTACGAATTCTCGCTTAAACTATGGGAAGGGTTGGAACAGGATCTGAACTATAACGCGATGGTCAGCCAGCGCGGTATTCTGAACCTGATCCACACAGACGCCCAGCGCGATGCCTATACACGCCGCGGCAATGCCATGCTCTTGCAGGGGGCGGATGAGCAATATCTCAGCACCGACCAAATCCGCCGCGAATATCCGGTTCTCAACTTCAACGATGCGCGTTTTCCCCTCAAGGGCGGGCTGGCGCAGCGGCGTGGCGGCACTGTGCGCCATGATGCCGTGGCATGGGGCTATGCGCGCGGGGCCGATCTGCGCGGTGTGGATATTATCCAGAATTGCGAAGTCACCGGGTTTCGCATTGAAAATGGCATTTGCCGTGGGGTCGAGACGTCGCGCGGGTTTATCGGCGCGGGCAAGGTGGGGGTGGCGGTGGCGGGTTCCTCCTCGCGCGTGATGGCGCAGGCGGGGCTGCGGTTGCCGATTGAATCGCATGTGCTGCAAGCCTTTGTTTCCGAAGGGTTGAAGCCCGTGATGCCCGGTGTGATTACCTTTGGCGCGGGGCATTTCTATTGCAGCCAGTCCGATAAGGGCGGTCTTGTGTTTGGCGGTGATTTGGATGGCTACAACTCTTACGCCCAGCGCGGCAATCTGCCTGTGGTGGAAGATGTGGCCGAAGGGGCCATGGCGCTGATCCCCGGCCTTGGGCGGGTGCGGCTGCTGCGCATGTGGGCTGGCGTGATGGATATGAGCATGGATGGCTCTCCCATCATTGACCGCACACCTGTAGAGGGCCTCTATTTCAATGGGGGCTGGTGCTATGGCGGGTTTAAGGCAACGCCCGCTTCTGGCTGGTGTTTTGCCCATCTGCTGGCCACGGATACCCCCCACCCCACCGCCACGGCCTATCGGCTGGATCGGTTCCGCAAGGGGTTGATGATAGATGAAAAAGGCATGGGCGCGCAGCCCAACCTGCACTGAGGCGGCTATGACCTTTTATAACCCAAAGGCGCGCAGATGATTATCCCTCACCCCCTGCTTGGCCCCTGTGATGCGCAGGAATTCACATATCTGGGCGATGCCAGCCTGATAGCCCGCCCCGATGGCATGGCAGAGGGCGCGGCAGATGCCTTTTACGACTATCTCTATCTGCGCGACAACCCTGCCGGGCTGCACCGCGAATTGTGGTATCATGAGCAGGGTGATCGGTCTTGGCTGGTGGTCACGCGCAATACGCTGACGCATGAGATTGTAACTGTGGAACTGGCGCGCGATGTGGCGCGGGCAGAGGGGCGCGGGCGATGAGATTGCAGCAAGGCGGCCAGATTGACCGGGGCCAAAAGATCAGCTTTCGCTTTGACGGGCAGTATTACAAGGGCCATCCGGGCGATACGCTGGCCTCGGCGCTGCTGGCAAATGGCGTGCGGCTTATGGGGCGGTCTTTCAAATACCACCGCCCGCGCGGCGTGCTGGCGGCGGGCAGCGAAGAACCCAATGCACTGGTGGAATTGCGCACAGGTGGGCGGCAGGAACCCAACACCCGCGCCACGATGGTAGAGCTATTTGACGGGCTGCAAGCCATGCCGCAAAACGCATGGCCCAGCCTGCGATTTGATGCGCTGGCGATAAATGACAGGTTCTCCAATTTCCTGACAGCGGGGTTTTACTATAAAACCTTCATGTGGCCCGCGGCCTTCTGGGAAAAGCTGTATGAGCCGATTATCCGCCGCGCGGCGGGTTTGGGCAGCATCACCACCCAGCCAGACCCCGATGCCTATGACAAAGGCTATCTGCATTGCGATCTGTTGGTGATCGGAGCAGGGCCTTCGGGGCTGATGGCCGCGCTGACGGCGGGGCGTGCAGGCGCGCGGGTTATTCTGGCGGATGAAGATTTTCGCATGGGCGGGCGGCTGAATGCCGACCGCCAGAGCATTGCCGATATGGCCGGGGCCGATTGGGCGGCGCAGGCCGTGGCCGAACTGGCGCAAATGCCCCATGTCCGGCTTATGCCGCGTTGCACTGTGTTTGGTGCCTTCGATCATGGCATTTACGGCGCGGTGGAGCGTGTGTCAGACCATCTGCTCACCCCCCAGCCGGGCAAACCCCGCCAGACGCTGTGGCGCATTTATTCCAAACGCGCGCTTGTCTGTGCAGGAGCGATAGAGCGGCCCATCGCCTTCGCCAATAACGATCGCCCCGGTATCATGCTGGCAGGGGCGCTGCGCGCCTATGCCAATCGCTGGGCGGTTAGCCCGGCGCAGGATGTGGCGATTTTCACCAATAACGATGATGGCCACCGCACTGCCGCCGATCTGATGGCGCTGGGCGTGCATGTGGCCGCTGTAATAGATACCCGCCCCGATGCGCCCCCCTTGGCAGGAACCGCGGTTCTGGCAGGCGCGCAGGTGACAGATAGCGCCGGGCGGCTGGGGGTGCGCGCTGTCACTGTGCGGCTGGCCAATGGGCAAAGCCGCAAGCTGGCGGTGGGCGCTTTGGGGGTTACGGGCGGCTGGAACCCCAATCTGGGCCTGACATGCCACCAGCGCGGGCGGCCTGTCTGGGAGGAGGGGATTGCCGCGTTCATTCCCGGTGCGGCTTTGGCCCCCGGCATGGCCGTGGCGGGCGCAGCCATGGGGCACTTCAGCACCCATGCCGCCCTTGCCACAGGGGCAGAGGCCGCGCGCGCAGCGCTGGCCGATCTGGGCCATAGCGCCCCCGCCCCCGATCTGCCCCGCACAGAGGATGCGCCCACGCGGATTACCCCGTTCTGGCATGTGGCGGGTACACAGCGCGCATGGCTGGATTTCCAGAATGATGTGACGATCAAGGATGTGAAACTGGCCCATCAGGAAGGGTTTGAGGCGGTGGAGCATTTGAAACGCTACACCACCCTTGGCATGGCCACAGACCAAGGCAAAACCGCCAATCTGGGCGGGCTGGCCGTAATGGCCGAATTGACAGGGCAAAGCATTGCCCAAACCGGAACCACCATGTTCCGCCCGCCCTATACGCCGGTGGCCTTGGGCGCATTGGCGGGCCGATCCAGCGGGCGCGATTTCCGGCCCACGCGGCTAACCCCAAGCCACCACTGGGCACGCGAACAGGGCGCGGTATTTGTGGAAGCGGGGCTATGGCTGCGCGCGCAATACTACCCCCGCGCGGGGGAAAGCCATTGGCGTGAAAGCGTGGATCGTGAAGTGCTGGCCACGCGCGCCAGTGTGGGTGTCTGCGATGTCACCACCCTTGGCAAGGTGGATGTGCAGGGCCGCGATGCTGCCGAATTCCTGAACCGCATTTATTGCAACGGCATGGCCAAACTTGCGGTTGGGCGCGTGCGTTATGGGCTGATGCTGCGCGAGGATGGGATTGTTTTTGATGATGGCACTGCCGCGCGGCTGGCCGAGGATCATTTCGTTGTCACCACCACCACGGCCAATGCCGTGGCCGTGTTCCGCCATATGGAATTCGCGCGCCAATGCCTGTGGCCCGATCTGGATGTGCAGCTTATTTCCACCACAGAGGCATGGGCGCAATTCGCCCTTGCTGGCCCGAAATCACGCGCCGTGCTGGAGCGGCTGGTCGATGGGGGGGTTGATCTCTCTAACGCGGGCTTTCCGTTCATGGCCTGCGCCGAGTTGACCATCTGCAACGGGTGCCGCGCGCGGCTGTTCCGTATCTCTTTCTCTGGGGAATTGGCCTATGAACTGGCTGTGCCTGCGCGCTATGGCGATGCGCTTATTCGCAAGATCATGGAGGTGGGCGCAGAGTATGACATCACCCCTTACGGCACAGAAGCGCTGGGCGTGATGCGGATTGAAAAGGGCCATGCGGCGGGCGGCGAGTTGAACGGCACAACCACGGCGCGCAACCTTGGCCTTGGCCGGATGGTCAGCACGGCGAAAGACAGTATCGGCGCGGTTTTGTCACGCCGCGAAGGGCTGGTTGCGCCGGAGGGGCTGGAATTGGTGGGCCTGCGCCCTGCAAACCCGCAAAGCCAGATCCCGGCGGGCGCACATCTGCTGGCGCAGGGCGCGGCACTGGTGGCGGCCAATGATCTGGGCCATGTCACGGCCTCGTGCTACTCGCCCAATTTGGGCAGCTATATCGCGCTGGGTTTTGTGAAAAATGGCGCGGCCCGCATGGGCGAGACGCTGCGCGCCGCAAGCCCTCTGACAGGGGTTGATCTGGAGGTGCAGATCACCTCGCCTCATTTTTATGACCCGGAAGGAGAGCGGCTTCGTGCATGATCTGGCCCCCCTGACAGCGCTGGGGGCCTTGGCCCCGCAGCAAGAGACGATTGGCCTTGTAACATTGGCAGAGGCCCCCGATTGGGCGCTGGCCTCTGTCACTGCGCGGCTGGGGCAGGAAGCGGCTTTCGCTTGAGCGGATTGCCCAACCCATGTCGCGGACGTGGCGGGCG
>JAIUNA010000204.1 GCA_022565265.1 Roseinatronobacter sp.
AACATGATCTGTTGGCTGCTGCGCGGATTCACGCGGCCTTTTTCCAGATAGACTGAAGGCGCAAGCACAGGGGCATGGCCCTCGGCGCGAAAGACCCAGACTTCGCCCGAAGGCAGCGTCACATATACGGCCAGAGTTTCGCCATCCAGCACAGGCACGGCATCGGGGTGGAGATGAAACCGCAGGGCAAAGGCCACGCCAGCCCCGCCAGAGCGCGCAATCACCTCGTCAAAGCGGGCGCGCGCGGATTTACTTGTGGCAATCAGCATATCCTCGCCAAGCAACGCGCGCCCGTCACCGGACAGATCCAACTGGCGCAGATGCTCCAACCCGTGGCTGGGGACATAGCCATCATGGCCAAGGCTCGCGATCCGGGCATGGGCAAGCTGGCGCAACTGTACCTCAACGGCACGCGGCCCGTCAGCCAGTTCCAACCGGGCCTTGCGCCCGGTGGCAAAGCGGGACGAAGAATACCCCTCCAGCGCCAAAGTGGAATGTGAAGCGCTGGCGCGGCTGGCGCGGTGCCAATCCGGCCCGAAATCGCGCCCATCGCCACAAGAAACAATCAGCGGGCGGCGGTTCGACGTCATCTCGAAGGCGAGGGTCGAGGCATGCGCCCGCGCGGCCGCCCCGGCGCGCGGCGGCGCGGCGGCATCTATCAGCACAGTGCTGCGCCCGGCAGCAAGGCGGGCATAGCCCATGGCCATTGTGCCCGCCGCACGCGCAGGCGCGCCCCCAAGCCGGGCCAGATTGGCAAGGGCCGTAGCAAGCGCGCCCTCTTGCCCACGCCCGCCACCGTGGAAACGCGCAAGCCCGCCATCGGCATGGCGCAGACAGCGCAGCGTTTGCGCGCATATATTCAGCAGGGACAGAAGCTCTGGTTCCGGCGTTTCGCCCTGATCGGCCAGCACTTGGGCGGCCAGAGCAAGATGTGAAAACACCTCCAGCAACTCTTCAGGGTTGCGCGAAGCGATTGCGCCATCATCACCAACCAGCGTTTGTGCCGCGCGCAGCAGGGCCGCGCGCACATCTGGCAACAGGCCCGCCATCCCCTCCAGCGAGAGCGCGGCATACAGGCGGCCAAGCTGCGCCTCGATCTGCGGCAGGCCGCCAGCCGCGCGTGCCGCGCGCTTTTCCAGATAGGCGACATTCAGCGCCAGCGCCTGCAAGAACTGTGCCTGTACCCGCGCCTCCATGCCTTGCAGCACAAATGCCGCATGCACGATCCAGCGCGCAACACGCCGCCCCACCAAAGCAGGCGCCCAGCCTGCCCCCGCGCCCCGTCCGAACCGGGTGATCCAATCCACAAGCGCGGCCTGCGCCAGTTGCCGTGCCGCACCATCGCCCACAGCGGCCAGATGATCCAGCCAGCCAAAGCCGTGCAATTCTTCCTGCACGCCACCGGGCTGGGGTGAAAACGGCACATGCCCATGTGCTTGCAGCAAGGTGCCTGCCAGCAGAAATTCACCCGCAAGCATCTGCCTGCCCCGCGCATACTGGCCCAGCAGCCGGGGTTCGGGCAGCGCGGCCAGAACTGCCGGTTGCGCATGGCGCGCAAGCCAGCGCAGGCGCAGGCGCTCGGCCAGCCCCAATGCCACGGCCCCTGTTGGGCTTGTCTCACTCACACGCGCCACGCCTTTTCACTCATGCCATCTTGCCGGATCGAGGGCGCAAAAACCTGCCCCCAGAATCGTGATACCCGCCCTTGCACCGAAACGATACAGGGCAGCGCGCGCAGATCATCCGCCCTGTTGCAGATGGGCAATATAAAAGCCGTCCAAGCCCCCATCTGCGGGCCAGTAATCAGGCCGGGTGCGCAATGTGCCATCAGGCAGCAGCCATTCCGGGGGCAGACCGGGAATATCCGCAGGCACAATGCGGGCCGCGTGGCGGGCCAGAGCAGCGGCGATCTGCGCCTCACCCTCAGAGGGCAGCAGCGAGCAGGTACAATAGACAACCCGCCCCCCCGCGCGCAACAGCCCCTGCCCCGGATCAAGCACCCGATCCAGAAGCGCGGCTTGCAGCGTTTGCAGGGCTTTCACATCTTCTTTGCCCCGGATCAGCGGCAATTCGGGGTGGCGGCGCAGCGTGCCTGTGGCCGAACAGGGGGCATCCAGCAAAATGGCATCAAAGGGCTGGTCGGGCCGCCAGTCCAGTGCATCGGCAATCACAATCTGCGCCCCAAGCCCAGTGCGGGCAAGGTTATCGGCCAACCTGGCCATGCGCGGAGCAGAGATATCCAGCGCGGTGACATCTGCACCATAAGCGGCCAGTTGCATCGTCTTGCCACCGGGCGCCGCGCAGATATCCAGAACCCGCGCCCCTGCCATATCGCGCAACAGTTGCGCCGGCAGGGCAGCGGCGGCATCTTGCACCCACCATCCACCCTGCGCATAGCCCGGCAGCGCCGTAATCTGGCCCGGAGCCATTAGGCGCAGACTGCCCGTTGGCAGGGCCTGCCCCTCCAGCCCGTCCGGGCGCGCGCCTTTGAGGGTGATATCCAGCGGCGGTGCGACTTGATGGGCCGCTTCAATCGCAGCCGTGGTTTTTGCCCCATAGGCATTTTGCAGCGCTCCGCGCAGCCAGCCCGGCAGGCGCGGCACTGGCGCAGAGGCCCAGTCCAGCCCTGTGCCCAACTGGCGCAAGACGGCATTCACAAGCCCGGCAAGCCCCGGCGCGCCCACATGGCGCACCAGTTCCACTGCATCATGGATCACCCCATGCGCGGGCGCGCCCAAGACATGCATTTCAACCAAAGCCAGCCGCAAAACCCACATCACTGCATCGGGGGGGGCTTTGCGCAGGGCGCGGCGCAGATGGATATCAGCACGACCAAAGGCGCGGAAACACTCTACCGCAAGCCTTTGCGCGCGGGCGCGCCCTTCAGGTGGCAGGGCACGAAAACTGTCGGGCGGGCGCATCAGCACCTCGGCCATGCCGCGCTGCTCGGCCAGACAGGCAAGGATCAGATCAAGGGCAGCCGCGCGCGGCGCAAGGGATGTCATCTCTGCCATAAGCGGGTTTCTTGTCCTTTTATGCCTGTGCGGTATATCAGGGCACAGGCCCAAGGCAAGGACAAGACCAATGACAGACCAGCCAGAAACACCCCCGATCAGCGAAGAAGAGCGCCGCGCCGCCCTGCCGGCCGCCGCGCGCCGCGCGCTGGAAGAGGCCGATGCCCGCCGCGCCGCCTCTGCCCCGCCAGAACTGCCGCCCGAATTGGGCGGGCGCAAAGGGCCAGAGCCTGTGCGCTATGGCGATTGGGAGAAAAAGGGCATCGCAATAGATTTCTAACGCTTTGTTCTGTCGCAATTTCAAACTGGAAAACTCTATCAACTTTTTCTGAAATTGCTCTATGCCCGACTGAATTGGCTTTGCGAGAGGTCAGGGGGCATGCCGCGCGTGTTATCGCGCGGGCAAGCACGGGCAACAGCCTGCCGGGCAGCCCTGAGCCGCACGGCAAATCGCCCGGCGGCGCATGGCCGTTTCACGGATGGTATTTAAATTGGATGTATGGGCAGTGGCAAAGAACTGGGCGCAGCCGCATTGCTGAGTTGCGGCAGATATGACCGCGCCATCACATCCATCGAAAGCCACCCCCAATTGATAAGATTATCTTGTTCTGCTGTCGAAAAACGGTTCAGCCGCGTCCGAATGCCTGCAAGTTTTGTAATCCTATCGGATGGAAACCGGATATTCTGCGCTGCCGGACGTAGCGCGATGTCGCGGTCAATCTGGGCTATCGCAAAATCGCGCCGATCTGTGACGCATGCCGAATACAGCAATCTGCGCCGCAAATTTCTGGCTTGATCTGTACTGATCGACAAAACCCGTGATAATTGCTTTGGCCAGAATCCACTCGCCGTCTCGGTAACAGAAAAGGGCTTCCCGGCATCACTGACGATCACCGGGTTGAAATCATCGACGGATTCCAACCCCATATTGTCATAGGCGCCGCCATCGGTGAGATTTAATTCGCGCTTGTAATTTATGTCGTTGAAATATCTGCTTCCTGTCAGGTTCATCCATGATGATGGGTTCAACCTGATCCGCACAGGGGAGAGGACTGGAGGGAATGCGCTGGAAGCTGCGACAACAGTACTTAGCGGAATATCTGGCTCCATGATGCAGCCGATCATGTAATCAGCCAAGTATCGCTTTTGAAACCGGACAACCCTGCCAGTTTGCAGATTGGTGGCCTTGAACACGAAATCTGGCGCATCCGGCAAATCTCTCAAAGACAAATCGCCCAAAATGCGTTCATAGGCCTTTGCCAATCGCACCCCGGCAGAAGAAAACGGATTCAACGTCCCCGCCACTCCGGCAGAAATATCGATCGTACGACTGCAAAAATCGCGCAGCGGGGCAATAACACGGGTATTCAGGTCGGTGAAGCGGCCATTTTGTTGCGTCATCAGGTTCCACTCGATCGCAAGCTTGGCTGCTGCGATTGACCCGCCGGAAACCGAGGCGATCCGCCCCATCTGCGTCAGCATGCCAAGCTCATTGAGGCGCATCAAGGCACCACAATGATACAGCGTCGCGCGAAACCCACCGCCCGACAGGGCGAGCGCCGGAGCATTTCGATCTGTGGTCTGTTCCAGGTCAACCGGGGGCATTGCTGTCTCCTTTCACGATCCCCCCTGTCGCTTCGGCAGGGAGGTCAGCTGTCACGGATGGTCAGTTCAAAATATAGACGGTGGCGGCGCAATCGGCGCTGATAGTGCTGCCAGTGTTCCTTGCCTGTGCCCGGCGGCTCGGATGCAGGCGGTTCCAGATCACTGCGCAAGACGCGGCCTTTGGCCTTGTGGTGCAAGGCCGCCTCGATCTGGGGCATAGGATGCGCCCAGGGGCGTGATTTGCCCATTGCCCAGGCTGTATTGGCCGGGATCATGGCAACAAATTCCTTTGCGGCCTCTCCATGCGCCATCCAGGACAGATTGGCGTGCGCGTCATCGGGCTGGCCGTTCAGGGTGGCATTATGCGAACCATGGTGCCCGACCTTGTACAAAACACAATCCGCCAGCAAGGCGCGCGCTGTTACCTGCCCTGTCGCGCGCCTCCAAGCCAGATCTGACCACCCAATCCAGCTTCCACGCTGCGCATCGCCCGTAAACAGCAAGGTCTTGCCGGTTTTCGGTAATCTGAATGCAAGCACAAGGCTGGTATTGTTAACCTCATTGTTCAACCGCAAAGCCATGGCCTCTGCGGCATGCTACCAGTATTCATCAATGCGCCGCCAGCTTGCGCGCGGGCTGCAATAGATACGGCTGTAATATGACATCGCGGATTCTGAAGCGGCATCGGCATCGGCATCGGCATCGGCATCGGCATCGGCATCGGCAGAAAATACATGGCGTTCGGGAATACAATACCGCGCGGCAAAAGGTGCGGCCGCGTGATTGGGGTCAGATATCGGGCTGAGTATGGACGACAGGCTCCGACTGACACCATCAAGGCCCAAGCCGTCACGATGCAGATCAAATGCCTCTGCTCCCTTAGGATCAAGATCCAGCAGCAGCGCCGGATCACGCGGTGGGCCAAGTGTGTAGACCTCGGTTTCAGACATGAAAGGCAGTGTGATGGGTGGCTTTTCGGGATCGAGGAAAACCACACCCTCTTTCGCTGATTGGCGTAGCCAGGCTATCGCTTGCTTGTTGGTCATGCCTGCAACCGCCAATTCGCCCAGCGCTACAGTCTCTGCCTGCG
>JAIUNA010000205.1 GCA_022565265.1 Roseinatronobacter sp.
GGAACCGGCAACGCCGATATTTGTTGCCCCTGCACCCGAGGTGGTATGCGTGGTAAAAACATTTCCAGCACTGGGCCGGATTGCGGATAGCGCAGCGCTGCCAGCACTGACAGCGCTGGAAATAACGGCATCATTGACCACCTTGGCAATGTTTATACCAAGTGCCACCCCCACACCGGTTGAAGAGGTAACCGTTGATCCATCCGCCGTGACAATAGCCGTATTGCCGCTGCTGGTATCAATGCTGAGCGCGCCTGCAACAGTCGTGGCCGCTGCCGAATTTATCCGCGCATTTGTGGTAGATGTCAGATCAGAGATGGCCAGCGCACCTGCCACCGAAATGCCGCCATCGGATGTGGTGGCCTGACCACCATATCTGGAATCTGTCAGATATGTTGTGGCTTGGCTGCCGGGTGAAGGAGTTGTCGCACCGCCGGCCCCGGCAATCGCCTTCACCGTCACATCGGTTACAGTATTGGCGCCAAGTGAAAGGCTGCCCGCTGTCACTGCTGCGCTATCGACAATCTCTGCCGTGGTGATGGCATTGACAACACTGACACCCACGCTTGCGCCAAAAGCGGCGGCCTGCGGTGTGGCATCAGAAGCCGAGATCACGCTATTGTTTGCCGCAAGGGTAGTCGCGCCGGTGACGGCGATGGTTGCCGTCCCGCCAAGACGGACACGGGCCGTGCTGTTCACAGTCGAAATGGCAACTGCGCCATCTGCTGAAGAATTGGCAGGGGCCAGCGATTGCGTTAGGATGGAAGAGGTGACCGCCGATGTGGCTGAGGCCGACATCGCAGCCGCAGAAAGGGCGGTCGTGCCCCCAATCTCTACCCCGGAGGTGACAGTGGTTGTCACTATCCCAAGCGGCAGCAGCGTAAGCCCGCCTGCACCCGTGGCGGTAGCTGTGGCGCTGAACTCCCTTGCAGCAGTGATCGTGCCGCTATTGGCCGTGATGCGCGCGGTCGCTGTTGGCACGGCGACAAGAAGGCTGGCCTGATTGATGGTTGATGTGGCGGTGAAGCTGATATCATGCCCGGTGACGATCGGGCCATTCGCGCCCGCCTGACCGATGATGATTTCAGACGTCCCGCCAGTGCTGCGCGCGGCGGTGAACGTGACAGTGCCACCGGCGAAGCCGGAGCCGGATGTAACCCCGGCCAGAACCTGTGCGCCATTTTCAAGCACAATTGTCGGCGCTTCCAATGTTATGTTGCCGGAATTCCCCGAAGATACCCCACCTGCCATCATCCGGCTGTCCAGCACCCCGCCATTCACAACCGTGATCGCATTATCGGCCTGAAGGATGATATTCGCGCCATTACTGAGAATATTGGGGGAAATGCTGACGTCTGTGGTGAGGCTGGATTGTGTGGAAGTACCGCCGACAAACAGATTGAAAGGGTCAATCAGCAAAGTTCCCGCACGCCCCGCGCGCGACGACAGATCAAGATTTACTGAACCGATATGCGCATCGCGGCCCGAAAGTTCGATAAAGCCACCATTGCCCCCGCCAAGCCCCGCCGCGCTGAAGGTCGCGCCATCCTGCACCACCAATGTGCCATCGGCAAAGACGATAACCTCTCCGCCTGCATCGCCATTCGCGGCCACGGTTGCATTGGCCTCTAGCGTGATATCACCCCCGGTGATAGAGACAGTGCCAGCCTTTTGCGCCGCGCTTGGCGCAGAGACATCTACCCGCCCGCCAATCCGCGAATTGCCCGTTGCAACAATCGCGATACGCCCGCCAGAGGCAACCAGCGCCCCGCCTTCGATCATGCCAGTAGAGTTGACTGTGGACTCGAATTTCGTGCGCTGCCCCAGATCATCCCCTGTCAACGGCCCGGTATGTCCGTTTACCGAAACGCTATGCCCGTGCAAAGTTATTGCACCATTTGCAGTAACCTGACCCAGAATCGAGATTTGCCCGCCCTCTGATAACGGGATCTCGCCGCGCATGAGTTGGCTGGCCACAGCGTCATTGATGGTGCCATCGGCGCGCACGATCCGGTTCAGGAATTCCTGTGTCGGTGTGTTGACCGTCAGCGACCCGACATTGATCCGCCCACCCTGCCCCAGAATAAAGCCATCGGAAGACGAGAAAAAGATATTGCCGCCGATTTCACCATTCTTGTAGCCGTTCAACTCTCCATGAATGACCGCCGCACCATTGGAGACGATGTTGACAAGGCTGCCTGCCGCATCCGGCACGAAAAGATCAACGCGCGTGCCGGCCGCCTGTTGGAAATCCGAAAACGTGTTGAAGCCCACATTGCCGGAGATTGTTTCGGTGGTAATACGCGAATGCGTGCCCGTTGTCGTGACTGTCGTACGGGTGCGCCCATCGGGAGTGATGTTGTGAACTGTGGGATCAAGATTGACGGCTTGCGCCTGCACCTGATCCGCAAGACCCGCCCCGATCAATGCGCCAACAACAAGCGGGCTTGCCCGTAGCATGAACTGACCAAAAAAAACGCGCCTCTGGCGCGCCTTGACGTAACGGAGATACTCGATATGCAGAAGGCTGCTATGCTTGCCCATCAAAAATCTCCAGTCCTGAGTGTAAAGATATCGGGTTGATCCGGGTTGACCGCGTAAAGAAGTGTCAGCGCGGCGGGATAGAGGGTGCTTTGCCCGCCCACATCCTCAAAGCGCCCTTGCAGCAAAAGGATTGCAGTATGACCTGCTGCATCCGCCCCGCGGAACAGCAAAAGGCCGTTATCCAGCACCACATCGCGCGAGATGGTTTCGGGCAAATACCCCAAACCCGCAAAGAAGGCGCGCAGCACTTCGCCATTGGCGTAGAGTGTCTCATCCGTGATGCTTGGATCGGTGGCCGTGGCCCAAAGCAAACCAACCTGAATCAGCGCTTTGCTTTGATAGCCAAAGATGTAGGAAATCTGTGCCGTGCCACCATCAGGCAGGATATCAGGCACGGCAATGGTCATGACGCGTGTTCGCTCCACGCTATTCAGGCCCACCTGAATGGCATCATCTTCCAGCCCGAAATCGGCCTTGATCGCAGCGCGCACCGCGTCTTCATCCATGCCAAATCGGGCCGAACGGAACCCATCAAGCGAGAAGGCTGCCGCCTCCTGCTGCGGTTGCGCCTGAGCGCGCCCAGCTTCCGGGATCATGAAAGGCGCAGCAAAAAGCGCCGACAGCATGAGCGCGCGCGCGAGGGTCGAAATGGGCATCTCAAAGCTCCAAAATGCGGTTTCGGGGCAAAATAGGCCAGCTTATTGGCCCATGCGCGCCGACAATTTTCTTTAAAAACATGTCCGAAAGCGCCCATGGGCCTGTCAGACAGCAACTTCTTCGCGCAGAGCAGCACCCGATGACACAGGCGCAGGCATAAGCTTTGCGACGGCACGAAGGCTTGCAATCTGCATGTATATCGCCTTCAGAAAGCCCAATGACTGCAGCGCATACAGGCGCTCGGCATCCAAAGCCTTAAGCGCCGCCTCATCTATGATCAGCAGGCCATGCACGACAGATGACGCGCCGTCGGGCGCAGTTACATTTATCGTTGCGGGTTGCAGCAACCCATATTCATGCAACTGGGCACAAAAAGCTTCGGTGCGTGTTGCAGCATCGCGATAGCTTTCTGACAGCGCCAAAGCCGCGACCAGCGGCGCTTCCTGCTCACCCGCATCGGAGAAGAACCTCTCCCCTTCTTCCTCGCCAAAGCCCTCATAGCTTTCGTCAATGCACAGGATGGAGTCGGTTTCGCTGACATCCCCGATGATAAAGGGATAACGACGCAGATAGGCCGGCACATAGCCCCCGTTCCAGAGGCCATCTTCCGTGACATAGGCGTTGACCCCCGGCGCTGCACCCGTGACGAAAACCGCAGATGGCCCCTCCCGCCCCGGCAAAAAGGCAATCGGCAGATCACTTACCGCCAATTCAAACTCATCCACCAGCGCAGGGATAAGATTGGCCTCGCGCGCGAAGGAGAGCGGGTGTTCAGGGCGCGCAATACGCAACCGAAGATGACGCGCGGAATCGAGCGGTGTTACCGCGTTGTAAAATAAGGGGTTCACGATAAGCCCGTTGAGAATTTTGGATTAAAAAACACTTACGACATTATTTGCACACCTTCGCGCAATCTGTCAATCTAAATATACGGCGCCATCCGGCAGTCAGGCCACGGTTTTTCCGGTGCCAAAAGCGCAGAAAGTGACGCTATTTCAGAAGGTTGCAGACCGCGCATAAAGCGCAGTCACACCCCCCCGGATTGCTCAAGCCAAGCAGGCAGACTGAAGGGGGGCTTGCGGATGGTGCAATCTGGCGGCATTGTCCGCGCCAACTCTGGCCAAGCCGAGTATTGAAAGGACGCATTTATGACCAAGCAATTGATGATCTACGAAAACGCCGTGCCCATCTCGACAGAGATGCATCGCACCATATCGGTGCGGCAGGGCAACACATATGATTTTGCAGCCAAACTGAACTCTGTTCCCTTGGTTGTCGCAGAATTTGCAAATGCCGCTGGGGAATATCCCATTGTTTTTGCAGGCGAAGGAGAGGCGATGACACCGGCGGCGGTGGTTGGCCTGCGGACAGATGAAAACCTGTGTGTTATGGAAACCGGTGCTTGGGACGGGGAATATGTGCCAGCCTTTTTGCGCCGCTATCCCTTTGTCTTTGCTGGCGGCACTGACGGCACACCGTTTACCCTGTGCATCGACACGGCCTTTGCGGGCGTTAACGAAGAGGGCAAGGGCGAGCGGCTATTCGACAGCGAGGGTGCGCGCACCCAATATCTGAACAATATGCTGCAATTTGCATCTGACTATCAAACCCAGCATGCAATGACACAGGCTTTCACGGCCAAGCTGCGCGCGCTGGATCTTCTGGAAACAGCGGCGGCTTCTGCGTCGATGGCAGATGGAACACGGCTGTCCCTCACCGGGTTTCAGCGGGTCAATACAGAGCGTCTGGCCCTTCTGCCCGATGCGGAAGTGATAGAGCTTTTCCGCAGCGGCATGATGGCGCTGATCCATGCGCATATCGCGTCCATGTCACGCCTGTCCAGCTTGCTCGCGCGTGCAGACCGGCGCGCATCGGCACAAAACGCGGCCTGACAAGAACAAGGGTGAACTGCCGGGGCATCAGGCGTTGCGCATGTTAAAACAGCGTCAGGCCCCGGCAACCCCGGCCACAGTGAAAGACTGAAAGCGCAGCTCTGGCCACGCAAGGCGCACAACATGCAGCGCGTCAATGGGCCCTGAGCCTAGATCCAAACTGAACGAAAGCGGCGGGACAGGTCTGCCCGCCGCGCTGAAAAACACCGCCGCCCGGATAGAAAACGGCGGCTTGCCGGTCTGATCAGCCCAGTCCCAGCAACCTACCCGACGGCAAACGCCGCTTGGCGCGAAAAAGGTTTGTCACTCGATCACCTTCAGACCCGCGCTTGACAGGGTCTTCATCTATACTTCCAATCCACCGGGACATCCTGAAACCTTGTTCTTTGTTCATGTGCCGCTCGCGCTTTACCGTGATTATGTCGATGTCCTTTCGAGGATCCGAGACGATCTGATCGTCACGGTCGGGACGCACGGTAATCCCCCCCGAATTTAAGGGGCTGCAAAAGTAGAATTTTCTCGGCAAGATGCATGAGGAGAATTCGAATGAAGACAAGCAGATACACTGAAGCTCAGATCATCGCGATCCTGCGCCAAGCCGA
>JAIUNA010000206.1 GCA_022565265.1 Roseinatronobacter sp.
CACCGTATCAAGCACCGGATGGTCGAAACTGACACCGATATTCTTTTCATGGCGGCGCAGGAATTCCATGTCGAACGGGGCATTATGCGCCACCAGGACAGCGCCGCGCGCGAAATCGTGGAAGCGCTTGCCAGCATCAGCCATCTTGGGCGCACCTTTCACCATGGCTTCGGTAATGCCATGCACATCGGTCGAGCTTGCCGGGATAGGCCGTTGCGGATCGACCAGCGTGTCGAACACTTCGCGCCGCACCCGGCGGCCATTGACCACGCGCACCGCCGCGATCTGCACGATTTCGTCACTCGAAGGTGTCAGGCCCGTGGTTTCGGTATCAAACACCACATAGGTCAGATCCTCCAGCCGGCTTTCCAGCACGCCCGCATTGCGCTCTTTCGACAAAAGCTCGAAATCATACACAACTTCGCGCGCTATGGGGGCAGGGCGGCGGGTGGCGCGGCGGGCATTGGGGATGGGCAGGCGAATGGCGGCCCAGCCATCTGTACGCGCTTCTGTCCAGGCCTCGGTTGCATGGGCATTGAGCACGGCGCGCGGAGTCAGTTCGGGCAGATCAGCGCTTAGGGGTTCTGTCAGCCAATCATCAAAATTGCCCACGGCCAGTGCATCGCCCTGCCACAGCAGATCGAACACGGCACCGGGGCCATCTTCTTCGGACAGTTCCAATTTGAACACGGTGGCATGGCCTGTTGCCGCCAGTTTCTCGCCCAGCCAACGGAAGAGCAGCGCAAGTTCAAACCCGTCACATGTCAGCATCAGATCGGGGCCGCTTGTCTCTATCTCCAGCCCAAGCGCGCTGAATTGCGCGCTGACACCATCCATAAGATCGCGCGCGCGGATCTGGCCAAGGGGGCGCCAATCGCTGCGCCCTTCATCGTAACGCTTGCCCAGATCGGTTATGGCGGCAGAGAGGGTGCGCACCTCGGCCATCAAGGCGGCTGTCAGATCGGGGGTCTGTGCCATTTCGGCATCTTCGGACAAAACGCCAATGACGGTTTGCAGATTTGCGGCAGGGCGGCGCACACGGTCAAACACTTCGGCCAGCAGGGCCTCGCGGGCGGCATGGGTGGCCAGATCGGCGGTGACATCGCGCAATGTCAGAACAAAGCCGGGGCGGCGGGTGTTATCCGTACGGCGCAAAACCCGCATGCGGCCCGCCAGCAACCGCCCGGTGGTGGTGGTGGCGCAGATCAGATCGGTGGCGGCATCGGGATCGTTGAGTTTGCTGAGCCTGTCATAAGCATGGGTGACAGGGCCTTCGCGCAGATAATCCAGCAAGTTGCGATCCAGCCCCGGCGCGCCGCTTGCTTCCAGAATTGTCACGGCCTGCCCGTTGTAGAACACAAGCTGATAATCTGCCGTGCATAGCAGCACTGCCACAGGCACATCGGCCAGCAGTTTTTCCAACCGGGCTTTTTCAGCCGACAAGCGCGAGGTTTCGCGCGCCACTGATTCCGCAAGCGCCGAGCGCGTTTCGGCCAGTGAGCGGGTAATGGCTGCCGCTGCCGGGGCCAGATCGCCCAGATAGCGGGCACGGTCTTTTTCGGCGCCGATATCCTCATTCACATCGGCCAGGGCGCGGGTGCGAATGGCATTGGCCAGCGCATCTATGGCGCGGGCCACATTGGTATCGAACAGATACCAGATGCCTGTCACCAGAAAGACAATCAAAAAGCCTGCCAGAATTCCGGCTTGCAGCAAGGGTGATGTCAGATCGGGCATGCCCGCACGCGACAGCACCACCCATCCGCCCACGGCCAGCGCGGCCAGCGCGCCAACCGCCAGCAGGGCGAAAAACAGCAATATCCGAATGCGCAAGCTTAGGCGTTCAAGCATTGGCGCTGCCCGACTCCGCCACTGTTTCGCGCGGTTGCGACAGGATCTTGCGCACTTCTTCGCGCAATTCCTTAAGTTCGAACGGTTTGGAGATGAACCCATCCGCCCCCATGGCCAGCCCCTTGCGCCGCTCCATCGCAGAGCCGCGCGCTGTCATCATCAATATCCGAACATCGCGGCAATCGGGATCGGCGCGCACGCTTTGGCAGATTTCATATCCCGATACTTCGGGCAGCATGACATCCAGCAATACAAGGTCTGGCTTGCGGGTGCGAATCATCTCTACCGCGCCTGCACCTGTGGCAAGGCGGCTTTGGCTATAGCCTTCGCGCGTCAGCAGGTAATTGAGGGCAATGGCGATATTATCCTCATCCTCGACCACGAGAATCTCAACTGTTTTCGCGTTCTCCTCCATGTGCTCCTCCTTCACATGCAATTCTCAAAAACGGATCATCAGGGCCAAGCTGGTACCATTCCGCTGCGCGCGGGATGCCATCCTCATCCAGTCTTGTTCCTTCGGTCAGATCCGCGCGCCGGGCCGTTGCGCAATCGAACATCGACTGAAAGCCCATCGTCAGTGCCCAGCGCTCTTGCAAGATCACCCCAGTCAGAACCAGATCGGGGTTGCGGCTATTGCGCTGGCGAATGCGGTTATCCACAGCGATAATGCGGTTTGTCAGGGGCACGGCATATGTCCAGGGACGCATCCAGGAAACATGCGCGTTTTTGCTGACAACGATCACTTCCTCAGGCAAGCCGCCCTCAAAGCGCGCGGCCCAAGAATATTCCAGATAGACAACCATCGCTACCATGCCTGCGGCCACGCCCACAGGCGTCAGCCATTCCGGGAGCATCCGCCTGCTCAGGCGACGCAGGATCAAGGCTGTGCCGCCACCGCCAAATCCTGCCACGATTACCGCCAGAAATTCCATCAACATCTAAAATCATATCCCCTCAGGAAAGTGTGCCGGTAAGTTGGCCGACTGCGGATTGCATTGTGCGCACAACGACAAAGGCGTCGCGCAGATGGCTGCGCTCAAAATCCGACAGGTCGGATGGCGCTAGATAGTTGTCTGGCTTGCGGCCCATCCGCACTAGATTGGCCTGATTCTCCAGCCGCAAATTGGCGATCAGATCATAAGCCTCTATCAGATCGCGTGCGCCGGAAACGGAAATCACGCCCTGTTCTTCAGCCACAAGCAGCCGCGCGCGGGTATTGGCCGCCGAGATGCGCCCGCGCAGCGCATAGACGCGCGCCAGATCGGTAACAGGCACAACGCCCGACAGTTTCATATCCACATGGTTCTTGTGCTCGCCCGACCGGATAGTGGCAAAGCTGCGCAACAGGCCAAGTGGCGGCGTATGCTTGACAGAGTTGGAGATCATATGCGCCACGAAGATCGAGTTCTTGGCCGCCGCAGCAAGGGTTTCATCCTGAAGCGCGCGGAACAGGCCGACTTGCCCGCCAATGGGGCGCAGATCGAACATCACAGAGGCCAGCATCTGCGCCTCTGGCGAGGGTGAGTTGATCCAGCCCTGAAAATACCGCCGCCACACTTTGGCGGGTTGGCACCAGCGCGGATTGGTGGCCATCATATCGCCGGGGCAGTAAAAATACCCTGCCGCATCCAGCCCGTCCGAGACAAAGCGCGCCAGATCGGTATAATAGGGCATGTCATCGGGGGTGACGGCATCATCTATGATGATGCAGTTATCCTGATCCGAAACGCCAGTCTGTTCCTGCCGCCCTTGCGAACCGCAAGCCGCCCACAGATAGGGCACAGGCGGTGGCCCAAGCTTCTCTTCGCCCAGTTTCAGCAGCCGCCGTGTTACGGTATCGGCAATATCGGTAATCAGCCGCGTGACCACCTCATGGGCATTATGTGCGCCCACAAGCTGCACCAGCAATTGCGGAATGCGTTCGGTCACATGGGCAAGGGCCTCGTAGGTGTCAGCTACTGCGGCATCGCGCACCAGTTGGGCCGAGCTGATTGCCTGAAAGCGCGTGAGGTCTGTCTGGGTGATCATGCCCAACAGCTTGCCATCGCGCACCACGGGCAGATGGCCGATGCGGTTTTCAAGCATCATATGCAGAATATCCGACCCAAGCGATTGGGGCGAAAGTGACAAGGGATCGGGCGTCATGATCTCGGAGACAGGGGTATCAGGGGCGCGGCCTTCGGCCAGCACCCGCCCCGACAGATCGCGTGTTGTGACAATGCCCACCAATTGTTCGCCCTCGACCACGGGCACGCAAGAAAACCGATGCTCGCGCATCAGTTTTGCGGCTTCTTGTGCGGTGGTCTGGGGGGTAACACTTTGGGGCTTGCGGGCCATCAGATCGGCCACTTTCAGTGTGGCCAGATCGTTTTGCCGCGCGGCCTTGCCGCTTTGGCCCCTGCTGAAAAACCGCTCGAATGCGGGGAAATTGGCAATCAGATGGCGCAATTCATCGCCCGGCAAGCACAGGATCACGCAATCGGAGGTGGTGGTGGCTGTGGTTACGGCCAGCCCGTCACGCAGCAAGCCGCGCTCGCCAAAAGAGTTGCGGGGGCTAAGCATGGACACAAGCGCACCATGTGCATCCGTCACCTCGATAGAGCCGGATTTGCCCAGATAAACCCCGGTAATCGGATCGCCCACAGTGTAAATTGCTATGCCTGCTGGCACTTCACTGCGGCGAAAGCAACCGGCGACACGCGCCAGCTCGTCAGGCGGCAGGGAATCGTAAGGGTGTACGTTTTGTAGAAACTCCAGAACTTTGGGCGAAATGTCAGTCATGGTTTCCTGTCCTGATCTCACCGTCCCGGATTGGGCGGCCTGCCCCCATGTTGCATGGGGACAGGCCTTGTGTCTTTGCGCCAGATCAGTGATCCACGGCCGCGCCTGCGCCTTTCGGCACGCGGATGGATTCCACCAGTTCCTGAATCTCGGCAGGAGCTTCCTTGGTCACTGCCAGCACGGCATAGGCCGCGGCGAAGTTCAGGATGGCACCCACTGTCCCGAAGGAGAGCGGCGAGATGCCGAACAGCCAGTTGTCAGGCGTATTGGGCAGCATGTTCGTGCCGGGGACGAAGAACCAGCCCAGATAGGTGAAGATGTAAAGGACGGTCGAAAGCAGACCAACCAGCATCCCTACAATCGCGCCTGTAGAGTTCATCTTCTTGGAGAAAATGCCCATCATGATGGCCGGGAACAGCGATGCCGCCGCCAGACCAAAGGCAAGCGCCACCACCTGTGCAGCAAAGCCCGGAGGGTTGAGGCCCAGCCATGTTGCCAGCGCAATGGCAAAGGCCATCGAGACACGGGCGGCCAGAAGCTCTGCCTTCTCCGAGATTTGCGGTGCGATCATCTTCTTGAGCAAGTCATGCGACACAGCCGAAGAGATGGCCAGAAGCAGACCAGCCGCCGTTGACAGAGCCGCAGCCAGACCACCTGCCGCGATCAGACCGATCACCCAACCCGGAAGCTGTGCGATTTCGGGGTTTGCAAGAACGAGAATGTCGTTGTTGAACAACACCATCTCATTGCCTTCCCAGCCTTCTTCCACAGCGCGTGCGGGCGGGTTTGCCTGATTGTAGTACTGGATCAGGCCATCGCCATTCTTGTCTTCAAAGCGCAGAAGGCCAGTGCGTTCCCAGTTCAGCATCCAGTCCGGTTGCGCATCGAATGCTAGAGGCTCGCCTTCAATACCCTGTGGCCAGAGTGTGGTGATGATGTTCAGTCGCGCCATTGCACCCACAGCCGGAGCACCAGTGTACTGCAGCGCGATGAAGACCAGCGCCCAACCGGCCGAGGTGCGG
>JAIUNA010000207.1 GCA_022565265.1 Roseinatronobacter sp.
CACCGGGCACAAAGGCCAGCACGGCCACAGCCCCCACCGCAATGGCCGCGCGTTCGCGGTCGGGGCAGAGATTGCGCGCCATGCCCCAGACCGCCTGTGCAATGATCGCAACGGCGACTATCTTCAGCCCGTTCAGCGCGCCCGTTCCCACAGGCCCGGCAATGCTGGCCGCGCTGAGTGCAAAGACCAGCAAGATCAGTGCGGATGGCAGCGTGAAGGCGACAAACGCCGCCAGCGCCCCCAGCCAGCCTGCGCGCATCATTCCCAGTGCGAACCCGACCTGAGATGAGGCCGGGCCGGGTAGAAACTGGCACAAAGCGACCAGATCAGCATAAGCGCGGTCATCCAGCCAGCGCCGCCGCGTCACCAGTTCATCGCGGAAATAGCCCAGATGCGCGATTGGCCCGCCGAAACTGGTCAGGCCAAGCTTGAAGAAGGCGGCAAAGACTTCGCCTGCTGTGCCCTGCGCCGGTTCTGTCTTGCCTGTCATTCTGTTCCCGCCTCGCCCCTGAGTGCGCGCAAGCGCAATCGCGCCAATGACAGCCCCTCGCACCCTTTTTGCGTAATGGTGTAAAACTTGCGCGACGTGCGCCCCTCGCGCTCAGTCTGGCTGTTCAAATAGCCGTCCCGCTCCATCTTTGCCAGCATCGGGTACAGCGTGCCGGGTGACAGCCGATAGCCGTGACGCGCCAATTCGTCGATCTTCCACTGGCCATAGATCGGGTGTTCCGCCGCATGGTGCAGGATGTGCAATCGAACCAGCCCTGACAGAAGATCATGATGCTCCATGCGCACGGCCATTAAACACCTACGCCATTCGATAGATCATGCCTTTCCCAGCGCGTCAATGCCACAGCACCCACAGGCCTTGCATATGCCAACCAATCCGCCACAGGGCCTGATACGCGCGCCCAATTCATCGGCCAGACAACACTGGCCAGATCGATCACCGCCAAAGAAACCGTGCTTCCGATAACGCAACACCCGAAATGCGCGCGTATCTGCATAGAATTCAGAGGCAATCAGATGGCCGGCCAAGGCCCTCCCAAAACCGGCAATCACGGCATTTGTGTCATGCTGTTATGTTGTGAACACTCAGGATCGTATCATAGACATGTGCAGCGGCTATGTTGTGTTGAAGGCCTTCATGGCGCGACAGGCAAATCGGAATGTCAAAACTGAACAGATCAGCGCGCAATACGCGCATATCCCGACGCTCGACCCAATACCGGGCGTATAACTCCGGCAAAAACCCAACGCAGTTTCCACTTAGAATAAAATAAGCGATCCCTTCCATCTGATGCGATACCGCAAGCGCAGGACGATTGAAAAACGCGGAATAGGGCGTGAGGGGTGACACATATCCCCGCCGCACCGAACTTTGCCCGGAAATGAGTTTTGGCGTCAGCTCAGCCTCGGCAAGATCAAACAAAGGGTGGCCTTTGCCACAGAAAAGCTGTTGCTTCTCTGTAAACAACTGCACTTGCGATACGCCTTTTCGTGTTTGAAACAATGGCGTAATCGCCATTTGCAACTGCCCGCGCACAAGCTGCTCCTCAATCTGGTCTGGCGGGCCAATCCGCAAGACAATCCTGAGATCCTTGGCAGCGGCAAGCGCCACGCGCACCGCCTCGTGCAGATGGCAATCGGTGTTTGTAATCAGATTATCAACCACGCCGATGGCCACTTCGCCAACGATCCGTTCCTTCAACTGACCGATTTTCGCGTGGTATTGATCAATTGACGATAACATCGCGCGCGACGCGTCATAAACGGCAAGGCCACGCGCTGTCAGCGCGAATCCAGCGCGCCCGCGACTACACAGTTTGAACCCAAGCCGTGTTTCAAGATGGGCCATATAGGTGCTGATTGTCGAACGGGACAGATTCAGCTCGGCCTGTGCCAGTGTGAAGCCGCCACATTTCACAATTGTGCAAAAAACCCGCAACAGCTTGATATCGACGTCTGCAATAGAGGCACTTGGCATATTTGTCCGAAATCCTCAAACTAAATTCCAATAAGTCCGAGTTTATTGACGTTAGATCATGTGCGAACCTTGCGGTCAATGACCACCGAGGGAGACGGATCATGGAGCCAAAAAATATGGCGTTTCAGCCAGTTTCGGGCCTGAAGACAGCACGATTTGCGGGAATGCCCACCTTTATGCGTTTGCCGCATCTGGAATTGGACAGCGAACAGGCAAAACTGGCAGATATCGGCATTGTCGGGGTTCCTTTTGACGGCGGAACGTCCAACCGGCCGGGGCCACGCCATGGGCCGCGCCAGTTGCGTGATCTTTCGACAATGATCCGGACAACTCACCCACGGACGGGCCTTAACCCTTTCGAAGCGGTGAATTGCGCCGATTTGGGCGATGTGCCTGTCAATCCGATGGACATCATGCAAAGCCTTGATCTGATAACAGATTTCTACCGCGACATGTCCGCGAAAGGGATTGTTCCACTGACAGCAGGGGGCGACCATCTGATTTCCTTTCCAATCCTGCGGGCGCTTGGCGCAAAGCAGCCAGTGGGCATGATCCATTTCGACGCGCATACCGATATGAATGATGCCTATTTCGGCGATAACAAGTACACGCATGGCACCCCCTTTCGCCGTGCAATCGAATTGGGGGTGCTCGATCCGAAAAGAACCATTCAGATCGGCATTCGCGGCGTGAAATATGATGCGACAGATTTTGACTGGGCCTTGGCTCAAGGGGTACGGATCATTGAAATCGAAGAGTTGTTCGAGCGGGGCATCGCGTCGGTTATGGCCGAAGCCCGCGAGATTGTCGGCGATGATCAGACCTATGTCAGTTTTGACATTGACAGCATCGATCCCGCTTATGCCCCCGGCACCGGCACACCGGAAATCGGTGGTTTCACAAGCTTTCAAGCTCAACAAATGGTGCGGGCACTTGAGGGGATAAATGTGATCGGAGCTGACCTTGTGGAAGTTTCCCCCCCGTTCGACCCATCCGGTGGAACGGCTTGGGTCGGGGTATCGATCATGTTTGAACTGCTTTGCGTTCTTGCCACGGCGCGCGCAGCCCGGCCACGCTTCTGAACAGATTCTCACCACCCACCCAACATGGAGACCACAATGAAACCGTTTCATCTGCGCCTCACGACCCTCGCCCAAAGCCTTCTTGTTTGTGCCACCGCCTTTGCGGCAGGCACGCACGCATCCGCGCAATCGGTGCTTGAAACTGTCCAAGCCAATGGCAAACTGACAGTCGCAACAGAGGTGGCGTATCCACCGATGGAATACCTCGAAGGGGGCAAAGTCGTTGGCTACGGCAAGGATATTCTTGATCTGATCGTAGCTGATATGGGGGTTGAACTTGATCAGCTGCAATTGCCTTGGGATGGCATTCTCGCTGGCGTGCTGGCCCAGAAATATGATCTGGTGGCAACCTCGGTTGCAATCACCCCAGATCGGGCCGATAAATTTGCGTATACCCGCCCGCTTGCTGTGGCAGATACCATGCTGGTCAAGCTGCAAAGAGACGGCAGCATGACCAGTCTTGATGATGTGAATGGCAAAATTGTCGGTGTAGAGCTTGGGTCTACGCAAGCGCAGGAAGTAGAAGCTGTTGATGCCGAGATGAAAGCGCGCGGCGATGCCGGATTCGCGCGGATTCTGGGGTTCAAATCCACAGATGATATGCGCCTTGCCCTTGCCAGCGGCCAGATTGATATCGGAACGATCCCGTCATTCTCGCTGGCTTCCATGCAGCAGCAACGCCCGAACACCTATGAAAGACTGGCCACGATCGGAACAGGGACGCTGTTTGCATGGGTCGCGCATCCTGATGGTGCGGATCTGCGCGACCGTATCAACCTTGCGCTCGATACTCTCGAAGCGGCGGGAACCCTGAAAGAGCTTCAGGAAAAATGGTTCGGCTTTGAGATGGAACTTCCGGCAGACTATCTGCCCGAAGGCGCCCTCTGAGGCCAGCCGCTGACAGGGTGGCCGCCTTTATCTGGATGATAAGGCGGCCAACCAATCCAAACTTCTTCCAACGAAAGCAAAGATCATGGAGCTTCAGTTCTTCGAGATCCTGCCGCAAACAGGCCCGATGTTCGCGGCGGCCCTCTATACAATTTTCGTCGGAATTATCGCCTGCGGCGTGGGGATTGCTGTCGGCACAGTATTGTTGATGATGCGCAACAGCAGATTATGGGTAATGCGAAATTTCGCGGGCCTTTATGGCAGTTTCATCCGTGGAACCCCGGTGCTGGTGCAAATTCTTGTCTTCTACTATGCACTTGCCCCGTTGATCGGATTGAATATAGGCCCTTTGACAGCCGGCATCATGGCGGTCGGCTTCAACAGCGGGGCCTATGTGGCCGAAATTCTGCGCGGTGGCCTGAGCCGTATTCCGCCGGGGCAATGGGAAGCTGCCAAGGCTTTGGGGCTTTCTCGGCACAAGACATGGTTCAGGGTCATCCTGCCCCAAGTCTACTATTCGGTGATCCCGTTGCTGGTGAATGAATTCACAATGGTGATCAAGATAACGCCGCTTCTTTCCACGATCACCGTGATCGAACTGACCCGCGCCTCGCAGATGCTGTACACAGAAACCTTTCGCCCGGTTGAAGTATTGCTCATCGCGGCCGTGATCTACTTCGTCATCTGCTTTTCGATCAGCCAGTATGGAGAATTTCTTCAGCGGCGATCACAAAAATATCGTCTGTAGGAGTGTGCGATGAGCTTTGACTATATGGCCATCTGGAGCAACCGCGACCTCCTCATTCAGGGTTTGCTTACGACACTTCTCATTGCAGGCGTTGCCATTCCGATTGGGATCATCATCGGCATTGTTGTCTGCATGCTGCGAATTTCCAAAAACCGGCTGCTCCGTTGGCCCGCGATGGCCTATATCGAGATCATTCGGAACATCCCCCTGCTGATCCTGCTGTTCATGATGTTCTATGCCCTGCCCTTCTTTGGTATCAGACTGTCTGGTCTGACCATCGGCTTCATTTGTCTGTCCATCTATGGCGGGGCCTATTTCGCCGAGGTGTTTCGCGGCGGGGTTGAGGCGGTTTCAAAAGGGCAGACAGATGCGGCAAAGGCGCTAGGGCTGAAATACGGGTTCTACATGCGGCGGGTGATCTTTCCGCAGCTTTACAGCTATGTCTTTCCACCCGCGACAAACATCGCCCTGACGCTGATCAAGGAAACCTCGCTTCTGTCGATGGTAACTGTCGCAGAGCTGACCTATGCCGCCCATGACATCAACGGGCGCACCTTCACCCCTGTCGAAACCTTTGCCACGATCGCATTGATCTATTGGGGCATTTCGATCCTGTTTCTCAAACTTACCGCGGGTTTGCAGTCTCGAATAGAGGTTGGGCATATCAGCCAGCCCCTTGCGATCCGATAGAGCATGTCGCGCAAAAGTGGAAACCGGTTTTGCACAAAAAGACATGCGACAACATAAGGTTAGAGTGGGTCGCGTGAATGCGAATGACCGCGAAACGCTCTAGCGCCCAGACCGCCAAAAGGACACTTATGCTGATGGAACAGTTTTCGGACATTTCCCCCAAACCCGCCCCGGCTGAGCCGAAATTCATGGTCGAGATCCGGCATATGAACAAGTGGTATGGGCGGTTTCAGGTACTCACGGACATTAACCTGAC
>JAIUNA010000208.1 GCA_022565265.1 Roseinatronobacter sp.
CCCCCCCCCCCCCCCCCCCCCTCCCCGCGGGGGGGGCGCCCCCCCCCCCCCGCCCCGCTTCAGTTTTTCACCACATCTTTCAACAGCAGAAAGAAGGATGGCTCCAGCTGGAAATTCTCCACCGCATCCGAGGTGACAGCGTTCTGCATCCAGTTGGCCACAAATACCCAGGGCGCATCATCCTGAACGATCGCTTGCATCTCACGATACAGCCGCGCGCGCTCCTCCAGATCGGTTTCTACGCGGGCTGCTTCCAGCAATGCGTCCACCTCCGGGTTGGAATAATAGCCCGAATTGAAGCCCCCTGCCTCTGGCCAGGCATCTGTGCGCAGCGCAAGGAAGGGCAGCGTGTCAGGATCATTCGTCATCCAGGCCATCTGCGCCATATCGGCCTTGCCTTCCAGACCAGGGTTCACGCGGCCCAGGAAAGTGTTCCATTCATAAGTCTCTATGCGCACATCAAAGCCCACGGCGGCCAGATCGGCCTGAATCGCCGTGCCCATCGGAATGGGGTCAAGCATGCCCGAACCGCCCTCGGTCACATAGAATGTCAGGCTTGCGCCATCCGCCCCGGCTTCGGCAATCAACTCGCGGGCGCGGTCGGGGTTATAGGGGTAAGGTTCCAGCGCGTCATTATAGGCCCAGGCGAAAGCGGGGGGTGTGGGGCCTGCGGCAATGGTGGCTGTGCCTTCCAGCACATCACCCACCAGCGCCTCTTTGTTGATCGCGTAATTCGCGGCCTGACGCACACGCTTGTCAGCGAAAGGGCCTTCCTTGGCATTCAGGATCAAAAACCACAGATGCGGGCCAGCCTGTTCATGGATGGTATGCGCCGCGCTCTGGAATTGCGAAATCGCCACGGGCGGCACTTCCACCATCACATCAATCCCGCCTGCCAGCATTTCGGCCACACGGGTATTGGCATCGGTGATGGGGCGAAAGATTACGGCCTCTGTGCCGGTCAGCCCATCCCAGTAATCCATGTTACGCGTCACGACCACCCGCTCATTCGAGCGCCATTCCGCAAATTGGAAAGGCCCTGTCCCCGACGGATTGCGCCCGAAATCCGCGCCATGCTGCATGACAGCGGCGGGCGAGACGATCAGCCCTGTGGGGTAAGCCAGATTCGACAGGAAGGGCGCATAAGGCTCATTGAGCGTAAATTGCACGGTCAGATCATCCAGCGCCTCGACTGCCGCAATCGCGCTGAAAAAGAAGGACAGCGGAAACGGGCCGGTATTATGATAGGGATGGTCTTCGTTCAGCATCCGCTCAAAATTCCAGACCACGGCCTCGGCATCAAAAGGGCTGCCATCATGAAAGCGGATATCCTCCCCCAGGGCAAAGGTATAAACTGTGCCATCGTCCGAGATTTCCCAACTCTCGGCCAAGGCTGGCTCCACCTCCAATGTGCCGGAAGCGTAGCGCACCAGCCCGTCATAGATATTCATCAGGATACGGAAATCATTGACGGCTGTTACCGCATGCGGGTCTAGCGCCTGCGGTTCGGCAATCTGGCCCACCACCAGAACGCCGGGCGGGGTTTGCGCCGCCACAGGCGCAACCAGCGCGGAACTAGCAAGCAAAGCGGCTGTCAAAACCCCGAAGCCACGGCGGGTCAGTGGTGAAAAAGCCATATCCGGCACTCCCTGTTGCAACGTTTCTTTCTGGGTATTTATCATGATAATTTGCATTCGTCAAAATTTTCATGATAAATGAATCAAGGCTTGGGAAAGAAACACATGACCTTTTCGATTCTTGCGCAAGATTTAAGCACTGGCGCCTTTGGCGGCGCGGCGGCAACTGGCTCTCTCTGTGTCGGCGGCTGGGTGCTGCGGGGCGATTCGCGGGCGGGGATGTCGGCCTCGCAGGGGGCGGCCCCCTCGACAATCTGGGGCGAAGAGGCGCTGGCGCTGATGCGCGCGGGGCAGGATGCGGGCGCGTGCCTGACCCATCTGATACAGCCCGATCGCGGGCGCGACTGGCGGCAATTGGCGCTGCTGGATCGGCAAGGCCGGACGGCCTGCCATACCGGCGCACACAACACCGATTGGAAAGGCGCGCTTGTCGCGCCGGGGCTTGTGGTATCGGGCAATCTGCTGGCAGGCCCGCAGGTGCTGGACGCGCTGCGCACGGGCTATCTGGAAGCATGCGGCACATTCGCGCAACGCCTGCTGGCCGCACTTGCCAGCGCCGAGGCTGCGGGGGGCGATACGCGCGGCCTGCAATCGGCCGCACTTCTGGTGGTGGCCGATGATGCCCCCCCCCTCAGCCTGCGCGTGGATTGGGCCGAAAACCCAATCGCGGCGCTGAGTGATTTGCTTGGGCGCAGCCAAAGCGGCGATTACGCCGCATGGCTGCCCACTGTGCCCACCCGCACAGACCCGGAGCGCGGCCATGGATAGCACGGATTGGGGCGCATTGGCGCAAGACTGGCTGGCGCGGCTGGCGGCCTGTTCCGCCCCTGGCCCCGGCGTCACCCGCCTGCCCTTCACGCCAGAGCATCGCGCCGCGCTGAAGGTGCTGCGCGCTCTGATGCGGCAGGCGGGACTATCTGTCCATCTGGATGCCGCTGGCACGCTGATCGGGCGGCAAGAGGGGCCAGAGGGCCAAAGCCAGGCTGCGGGCGCGCCCGTATTGCTGCTTGGCTCGCATCAGGATTCCGTGCGCGAGGGCGGGGCCTATGACGGGATAATGGGGGTTGTGCTGCCCATTCTGGCGCTGATGAAACTGCGCCGCGCAGGTGCGCGCCTGCCTTTCGCCGTGGAAGTGCTGGCCTTTGCCGATGAAGAAGGCGTGCGCTTTCCAACGGCCCTGATGGGGCCGCGCGCGCTGGCAGGCACATTCGATATGGCCGCGCTGGAGATGCAAGACCGTGATGGCATATCCCTGCGCCGCGCGATGGAGGATTTCGGCCTTGTGCCAGATGCATTGCCACAGCTGCGGCGCGATCCGGCACAGGTGTTGGGTTGGATTGAAACCCATCTGGAACAAGGGCCAGTGCTGGAGAGATCGGGCCATAGCCTTGGCATTGTTACCGCCATTTGCGGAATAGAGCGCCATATGGTCACGCTGCACGGCGCGGCTGCACATGCGGGCACTTTGCCCATGGCGCTGCGCCGCGATGCTCTGGCGGGGGCAAGCGAACTGGTGCTTGAGGTGGAGCGGCTGGCGCAGGGGCGCGCCGGGCTTTTGGCCACAGTGGGTGCAGTTACAGTGCGGCCCGGTGTTGTGAATGCCGTTCCCGGAGAGGTGGCGCTGACAGTGGAATTGCGCGCCCCCGATGATGCAGATCGCACCGCCGCTGCGGCCGCTCTGGCACTCAGCGCCCAAGCCATCGCAGCGCGGCGCAAGCTGGGGCTGGAGATGTCGCGCAGCTATGCGCAGCCTGCAACCCTGTGCGCGGAGCAGATCATCTCTGCCCTGTCTGAGGCGGCGATGGCCTGCGGCCATGCCGCGCCGCTTTTGCCCTCCGGGGCCACGCATGACGCCTCGGCCATGGCCGATCTGTGCCCGGTGGGGATGATCTTTACCCGTTGCCGCGACGGGATAAGCCACCACCCCGATGAATATGTCGATTCCGCCGCCATCTCAGAGGCCATCTGCGTGCTGGAACAGGCAATAAGCAGGGTCAATCCGGCCTGAACAGCCCGGCGGGCCACAGGTGGGGCCAGCGCCCGTGACTATGCGCGCCGCCAAAACTTCCCGCAATCGGCAAGGTTCTATCACCTGACTGAGTCTGCAAGCGATGGGCTATCGCTGGTTTTCGCCATATCCCGAACACCGCGCACCCCGAACACCACATTAAGGGGCTGCAAAGAAAATTGGGGCGGCACCTGTTCTGCCCATCCCCACCAATGCCCTTGCCACGGCCCACGCCCCCCGCGTGCAGAGCAAAGCCATGCTACCCCCCCTCTGCGGCGGGCGGGATGATCTGGGCAATCGCTGTGCGCAAGCGCTCCAACTTCAAAGGCTTTGTCACGCAGGCATCAAACCCGCCATCCAGATAGGATTGCACCTGATGGGTCATTGCATTGGCAGTAAAGGCAATCGCAGGGCAGCGCGCGCGCCCGGTACGCTGCTCATAGGCCCGGATTTCACGCAGCAAGGCCAGACCATCCAGCCGGGGCATGGAGATATCCAGTATCAGCAGATCAAATTGCCGCTGTCGAAACACCTCCAGCGCCGACAGCCCGTCATCGGCCAATGTTACCTGTGCGCCAAGCTGTCCAAGCATCATGCCAAGGATCATCTGGTTTGTGCGATTATCATCCGCAGCCAGAACCGAGAGCGCGGGCAAAGGGCTGTTCCCGACAGGCGTGTAGTGTTGCAGCGCAGCACTTGCGGGCTGCACCGGAAGCGGCAAAGCGATTGTTACAGTGGTTCCGCGCCCAAGCACGCTGTCAAGCTGCAACGCTCCGTCCATCAACTCCACCAGCCGCCGAACGATCGCCATGCCCAAGCCTGTGCCACCAAAACGGCGGGTGATCGAATTATCCGCCTGTGCGAAGGGTTCCATCACATGTTCGGCCTGCAAGGGCGTCATGCCAATTCCGCTATCTTGCACCCGCAGCACCAGTTTTGTGGCATCAGGCGCAGATATGCTAACGCGCACCGCCCCGCGTTCGGTGAATTTCAGCGCATTGCTGATCAGATTATGCAAAATCTGCATCAGGCGGTGCGGATCGCCCAGACGATCCAGCCCGCAGGCATCTTCCAGCGTCACAGCAAAGGAGAGATGCTTTTCCGAGGCCCGCAATGTATGCACCTCTTCCACACGCCGCGCCAGATCGGCCAGCCGGAAAGGGATAATCTCCAGTTCGATCGCGTCGGCCTCGATCTTGGTCATATCCAGCAGATCATTGAGGATATTCATCAGCAACTCGCCCGATTCTGTCAGAATCGCCGCCATCTGCTTTTGAGCGGGATCGGTAATCGCATCTTCCAAAATCTGGGCAATGCCCAGAATACCGTTCAATGGCGTGCGGATTTCATGGCTCATATTCGCCAGAAAACTGGATTTGGCCTGTGTGGCGCGATGGGCGGCCTCCAACGCGGCCTCGCGGGCTTTCTCGGCCTCGACAAGCTGTGTCACATCCGTGATTGCATAGACAATCTGGCAAGACGCAGGGCAACTGTTGGTGATGGGGGCGGCATTGATCGAAATATAGTGCACCCCATCCGCCAGATTGAGCGCAAGGCGCTGGTTGCGCACCATCGGGCTGCCATTGCGCAGCTTTGCAAAAGGGTGATCATCCGATGCAAGGGGCACACCCGCCAGATCTGTGAGGCGCCATTGCGGCGCATCAAAGCGTTGGCCCAGCAGATCGGCCAACGGCATATGCAACACCGTTTCTGCGGCCTGATTGGCAAAGATGATTGCCCCTGTTGCATCCAGCACCACAAACCCGGCAGCATCTGTGCTGACAATGCCTTGCAAAAAAGCGCGTTCCTTGGCCAGTTCCTCTTGGGCGGCATGCATTTCCACAATCGCCCGGCGCCGCATCAGCACAGCGCGCACAACATCGGCAAAGGCCCGCAAAAGATAGGTTTCGCCGGGCAGGAAATCACCACGCGCGCAGACGCTGTCAAAGCCCACAAACCCGAACAACCCCGCATC
>JAIUNA010000209.1 GCA_022565265.1 Roseinatronobacter sp.
CCAGGAAATCGACCTCGACAGGCAGATCAATCTCGCGCACCAGATCGGCGATAAAGACGAAAGAGCCGCGCAGCAGCCCCACCACCACCAGCTTTTGCGTGCCAGCGAAAGCGCGTGATATTTCTGCCGCCAGTTCTTCCACGCGTGCAGCGATTTGCTTGGCACTGATCATCTGGTCGATGACATAGGGTTTCTGCGTCATAACAGCCTCTTGATTTTTCGGCCCGACTTTAGGACATGTGCGCGCGACAGGAAAGAGCAGACCATGCCACAGCATCATGAATACAGGCACATGCCCTATAGCGTTGAACAGATTTTCGATCTGGTCGCGGATGTGGCGCGCTACCCGGAGTTTTTGCCCTGGACAGCCGCAGCCCGCATCCGCTCGCGCAAGCCCATCGCGGGCGGAGAAGAGATTGAGGCCGATCTCGTGATCTCGTTCAAGGTGTTCCGCGAACGCTTTGGCAGCCGTGTGCAGCTTTACCCAGAGGCCGGGCGCATAGATACCGCCTATCTGGATGGGCCATTCAAATACATGCTGTCGCATTGGCAGGTCGATGCAGGGCCAGACGGCGGGTGCATTGTTGATTTTTCAGTGGATTTCGAATTTCGCAATCCGGTGTTGCAAACGCTGATCGGTGTGGTTTTTGATCAGGCCATGCGCCGGGTTGTTGGGGCCTTCGAGGCGCGGGCCAAGCAGCTATATGGGTAGGGCGCTGTATCTTGCAAAAGATATTCGGGGGAGACAATCGGGCCTGATTGCCCTGCGGGCAACACGGCAGCAGGCCGCCGCGCATCGCCGCGCAGTCGCGCCATCTCTCGCAAAACCTTGCAACACAGGGCTGTGCCCGCCCTGGGGGCGTTCACTTGCTCCCCGGCCAATCCCCGCACCAAAGCCCGGTTAACACGGGCCGCAGGCCCGCGCCGGGCAGCGCCCGACCGCCCCCTAGGCGGGCGCTTTGCTGCCACAAGCGCGGGGATCGAGGTTTTTGGAGATTGCACCATAAAGTGCAGACCATCAGTGTCAGAGCGCCCACTCGCGGTCGGGCGCTGCCCTGTGTCGCAAGGTTTTCGGCGTGATAGCTTCGCAATGGGCGCGACTGCCCAACGCTGCGCGGCTTTCTAGACTGCCCCCATCCCCCGCAGAGTTGCCTGTCAGGACGGAACCTTCGCGCCGCTGGGGAAAACCTCGCCCAAGGCGCGCGCAATCATGGCCAGCGCATGGGTGACAGAGGCCGCGCGCACTTCTGCCCGCCCGATCGCGCCGAAATCCACGGTTTCCGTCTGGATGCCCAACGCGGTAGCAAGCCCGAAACAGACCCGCCCCTCTGGTTTGAACTCTGATCCGCCGGGGCCTGCGATACCTGTGACCGACACGGCCAGCCCGGCAGCAGAGCGCGCCAGCGCGCCTGTGGCCATTTCTGCGGCCACTTGTTCGGATACGGCACCATACAGCGAGAGTGTCTGCGCCTGTACGCCCAACATTTCGCATTTGGCGGCGTTGGAATAGGTGACAAAGCCGCGATCCACCACATCCGATGATCCGGGAATATCGGTCAGTGCGGCCATGACCAGCCCACCCGTGCAGCTTTCGGCCGCCGCAAGCCGCACCCCTGCCGCGCGCGCGGCATCCAGCACCTGTGCGGCGAGGCTCATATTCCCATCATCCCATGGGCCACAACGGCGGCCATTGCCACCACCATCGCCGCCAGCGCGCCTGCGATGATATCATCAAGCATAACGCCAAGGGGCGTGTGCATCCTGTCTGCCAGCCCCACAGGGCCGGGTTTCCAGATGTCAAAGCCGCGAAAGGCCAGAAAGGCCACCACCCAACCGGGCCAGAGGGCTGTGATGGGCGCGCCCATCATCATCGCCCCCAGCGAGACCGGCCAAAGCGCAAGCCACATGCCCGCCACTTCATCGATCACAATCTCTGACAGGTCTGGATCGGCCAGCCCGCGGGTTTCCTGCACGGTGGCCCACCAGCCCAGCAGGAATACCAGTGCCGTGCCAAGCGCCAAGGCCCAGAACCCGCCGATCTGGTGCAGCGCCCATGCGCCGGGCAAAGCGGCGGCGCTGCCCCATGTGCCGGGGGCAGGCCGCAACAGCCCCGCGCCAAAAACCGTGGTGATCAGGCGTGTATATCTCATGGCAAAGCCCCCGTATCTGCAATCAGGCAGGCTGTGGCATAGGCCGCAATCCCTTCTTCGCGCCCGGTAAAGCCCAGCCTTTCGGATGTGGTGGCTTTCACGCTGATACGCCCGGCTTCCAGCCCCATGATCTGCGCAAGGGTTGCTTGCATGGCCAAGGCATGCGGGCCGATTTTCGGGCGCTCGCACACCAATGTCACATCGCAATTCCCAATCCGGTAGCCGCGCGCTGCCGCCAGCGCAACCGCATGGCGCAAGAATATATGGCTTGCCGCGCCTTTCCACTGGGGATCTGAAGGCGGGAAGTGGCGGCCGATATCGCCCTCTGCCAGCGCCCCGTAAATCGCATCTGTCAGTGCATGCATGCCCACATCGGCATCGGAATGGCCCTCCAGCGCGCGGTCATGGGGCACAAGAACACCGCAGAGCCAACAGCCATCACCGGGCATGAAGCGGTGCACATCATAGCCATTGCCCAATCTGATATCCATGTGCGCTGCCTGCCTTTCTGCCAGAATACGCGCGGCGCGTGCGAAATCGGCCGCATATGTCAATTTTATATTGTCGTCGCTGCCATCGGTAATGGCAACCTCCAGCCCTGCGGCGCGCGCGATTTCCACATCATCGGCGGCATCGCCGGTATAGGCATGATGCGCGGCAAGGATTGCGCCATAGTCAAAGCCCTGCGGCGTCTGCGCGCGAAACAGCCCATCGCGCGGGGCGGCATGTTGCACGCGCCCTTGCGCGCCTTGCCAAAGCGCATCGACCACAGGCAGGGCAGGGGCGGCGGCGAGGGCGCTTTCCAGCGCCTCCAGCACGCCGGAAATAACGGCGGGGCTGACAAGCGGGCGCGCGCCATCATGGATAAGCACCTTGCGGGGGGGCGTGTCGCGCAGCGCGTCCAGCGCAGCGCGCACAGAGGCACGCCGCGTGGCCCCGCCCATGACGATCATCGCGCCCTCACCGGCCAGCGCCTTGGCCTGCGCGGCATCATCGGGGTGAATGACCAAGACCAAGCGCTCCAGCCCCATTGCGCGAAAGGCGGCAAGCGTATGGGCCAGCACCGGGCGGCCTGCAAGCAGGCGCCATTGTTTGGGCATGCCTTCGCCTGCGCGTGTGCCCCGGCCTGCCGCCACGATCAATATTGCGATATCCTGCGTCATATCTTCCCGATTGCCTGCGCCCGATTGCGTCATGCTGTGATCTGCGTGTATTCGCCTTTGCCTGTTCTATAGGCCCAAGCAGGCGCTGCTGACAATGCGCGCGTTTACCAGATGTGTTTGCTTAAAATTTATGCGATTGATGAAATTCGCGCCAGATGCACGCGCATTTGCTTTGCGCCATATACACGAGAAGACTAGGGAGAAGACATAATGGTGCAGAAAGAGGCAATTGGCAGCGTGTTTGCGCAACATCTTCAGGGATTGGCGGATCTGGGTGTGGAGATGCCCGTACTTCTTGCGCCGATGGCGGGGATTACGGATTTGCCATTTCGCCGGGTTGTCGCGGGGTTTGGCGCCGGGCTGGTTGTGTCTGAAATGGTGGCCAGTCAGGAAATGGTGCAGGCCAAGCCGTCGGTTCGGGCGCGGTCTCGTGCAGAGCTTGGACTGGGAGAGGCGCGCACCGCCGTACAGCTTGCCGGGCGTGATCCGTACTGGATTGCAGAGGCCGCGCGCATGGTCGCTGATAGCGGGGCAGAAATTATCGACATCAACATGGGTTGCCCGGCCAAAAAGGTTGTGGGCGGTATGTCCGGCTCTGCGCTGATGCGCGAGCCGGATCATGCGCTGCGTCTGATCGAGGCTGTGGTGGGGGCGGTTTCCATTCCTGTCACTCTCAAGACGCGGCTTGGTTGGGATGATGACATGCGCAATGCCGCCCCGCTGGCGCAGCGCGCGGCGGCAGCCGGTGTGCGGATGATTACCATTCATGGCCGCACGCGGTGCCAGTTTTACAAAGGGCGTGCGGATTGGGCTGCGATTGGCGCTGTCGTGCAGGCTTGCGGCGTTCCGGTGATTGCCAATGGTGATATCTGTTCGGGCGCGGATGCGCGCCGTGCGCTGGCGCTGGCTGGCGCGGCGGGGGTGATGGTGGGGCGCGGGGCGCAGGGGCGGCCCTGGCTGTTGGCGCAAATCGCGGCAGAGCTTGCAGGCAAGCCCATTCCCGAAGCGCCGCAAGGCGCGGCGCTGGTGGATCTTGTGGCCGGGCATTACGAGGCCGCGCTTGCCTTTTATGGGTGCGATCTGGGCATGAAAACCGTGCGCAAACATCTGGGCTGGTATGTCGAGGCCGCAGGCGGCGCGCTTGCGCTGCGCCAAAGGCTGCTTACAGCGCGCACACCTGCCGAAGTGCTGACGCTGCTGCCCGATGCGCTGGCCCCGGCCCCGGATATGGAGAAGGCCGCATGACCCCGCCAGCCACAGGCATGATCTGGGCGGCCCTGCCCATCCCCGCGCTGATGATCGGGCGCAAGGGAGAGGTGGAGTGCATCGCAGATTGCAACCCTACAGCAGAGCAGTTTCTCAGCCTCTCGCGCCGCTCTGTGCTGGAGCGGCCTTTGGCGCAGATCATCCAGATTGATACCCAGATTGATTCTGCCCTTGAACGCTGCCGCGAAAACCGTGCGCCCGTGTTCATCAATGATGTGCCTGTAACGCTGGGCGAGCGCCCGCCAGTCCATTGCGCGATCCAGCTTGCGCTTTTGGGTGACAGGCGCGATCTGGTGCTGATGCTTTTGACCCCGCGCGAGATTGCGGGGCGTCTGGGCAAGGTGGATGGCATTCGCCATGCCGCGCGCTCTGCGATCGGCATGTCACAGATGCTGGCGCATGAGATCAAGAACCCGCTGGCCGGGATTACCGGGGCCGCGCAACTTCTCTCCATGGGCCTGACGGGCGAGGATCGGGGCTTGACCGATCTGATTGTGGCCGAAACACAGCGTATCGTGAAATTGCTGGATCAGGTGGAACAGTTTGGCAATCAGCGCCCGCCTGAATGCCGCCCGGTGAATATTCATGACATTCTGGAACGCGCGCGCCGCTCGGCCGAAATTGGCTTTGCCGCGCATATGCAGATCCGTGATGCCTATGATCCCTCCTTGCCACTGGTCTGGGCGGATTCCGACCAGTTGTTGCAAGTATTTCTGAACCTTCTGAAAAATGCGGCGCAGGCGCAGTTGATGGGCGGGCGCATTCGCATAAAGACTTTTTTCGAGCAATCGCTGAGAATACGCGCGGCCAGTGGTCTGGATGTGGCGCTGCCCATCCATGTCGAGATCATTGATGACGGGCCGGGCCTGCCGTCAGAGATTGCCGATGAGATTTTTGATCCCTTTGTATCCGGGCGCGAGAATGGCACGGGGCTGGGGCTGGCGCTGGTGTCCAAGATCATCGCCGCGCATGATGGCTGGATCACGGTCGAAAGCAAACCCGGGCGGACGGTATTTCGCATTTCG
>JAIUNA010000210.1 GCA_022565265.1 Roseinatronobacter sp.
ATGCGCGCACTTGTGTTTGTCTGTGTTGCGGCTGGTGTGTTGTCAGGGGGCTATTGGCTGGGGGCCGCGTATCTGCTTCCGGGCTTTGTGAATGGGCAGATCGCGCGCCAACCTGATATGGAGGGGTACGCGCAACAGGTTACGGGCTTTCCCTTCCGCTTTGAGATGGCGTTGGACACCCCCGCTTGGCGTAGCCCGGTTTCTGGTTTGGCGTGGCGCAGCGCGCGTGTGACTGCTGAAATCCCCAGTTTTTTGCCCAATCATCTGCGCCTTGATTTTCCCGCCCCTCAGTATCTGACACTTGCCGGGCAAGATCTGCGGCTGGACAGCACCCGCTTTGTTGCGGATATGGCCCTGGGCCTTGATCTGGCTGTGTCAGAGGCTGGGGCGCATATCGCCGAGGGGCAGCTTGTGCCCGCCTTTGGGGTGCAGGCGCTTGAAGCTGTAGATCTGCGCGTGACAGCGCAAGAAGGCGGGCGTTATGCGCTTGCGCTGGACGGGCGCGAGATACAGCTTGCGCCTGCGCTTGTAGAGAGTTTCGGGCCAGCGGCAGGCGTGTCTGATAGGATATCTGCCCTGCGTCTGGATGCAATTCTCAGCTTTGACGGGCCGTTGGCGCTTGTCGCCCCGGTGCCTCTTATGCGCCAGATTGACATAGAGGGCATGAGGCTTGTTTGGGGAGAGATGCAGTTTGGTCTTGCCGGGCAGGTGCGGCGCGGCGAATTGGGCGAGCTTGATGGTGATCTGACGCTGTTCGCCCGCAACTGGGAGCCGATTTTGCGCGCGCTTGTGCTAAGCGGCGTCATAGCGCCAGATATCGGGGGCTTTGTGGGAATGTTCCTTGCGGGTGCTGCCGATCCTGCAACGGGTGAAGTGACATTGCCCGTGTTGCTGCGCAGCTCTGTGCTTAGTCTTGGCCCATTTGCCTTGCTAGAGCTGCCGCGCCTGTAGCCAGCGCGAGAAAATGCCACGCCCCACCGGGATGGCGGTAATGACACCCAAAGAATTGGCTGCAAAATCCGCCCATTCCCGCCCCCGCCCGAAACTGGGTTGAACAAGCTCGATCATCCCGCCATAGCCGATCAGCAGTGGCACAAACCAGATCCAGATTCGGGGTGCAACGCTCAGGCCGGGCAGGGCGATCGCAAAGAACATCAGAAAATGGACAAGCTTGTCTATACCGCTTACGCGCAGGCTTGGCATTCCGGACATGGGCATGAAAAGCAACACCATCGCCGCGCAGCCCAATAGCGCTGACAGGGCAAGGCCCGTTCTTTCAGTTCCTGATGTAAAGCGCACTACAATTTCCCCGATCTGCCGTCAGAATGCAGGGATGGCATGGCGCTAGCGCAGGTTCAACCCGTTGCAGCCAGTTGCGCGGCTTCGCGCACGGAACTGGTAATTCTCGACATGGCGCGTTCTTCCAACTGGCGCACGCGTTCCTTTGAAATGCCCAGATCCACCCCGATTTCAGCTAAGGTGCGGGGGCTGTCATTCAGGTGACGTTCGGAAATGATCCGTCGTTCGCGTTCGGGCAGGGCCAGAACAGCAGAATAAAGCAGCTTTTTGCGGCGCTGGGTTTCCATATCTTCCAGCACGCGAGTTTCAGTCGGGATGGTGCTGTCCTCGATCGTATCCAGCCAATCGCGCCCCTCTTCGCCATCACTTTGTGGCGTGTTCAGCGACAGGTCTTGGCCGGACATGCGCCCCAGCATGATTTCCACCTGTTCTTCCGGCACATCCAGTTCCCGCGCGATGGATTTGCTCAACGCCTCATGCCGGATTTCACCATCCTGCAACTTGACCAGCGTCTTGCGCAGATGAAAGAACAGCTTCTTTTGCGCGGCATTGGTGGCCGTGCGCACGACCGACCAGTTGCGCATCACATATTCTTGCATAGAGGCCCTTATCCACCAAGCCGCATAAGTGGAAAACCGCGCGCCATTTTCAGGGTCATATTTTTCTGCCGCGCGCATCAGTCCCAGATTGCCTTGCTGGATCAGATCATCCAGCGGCAGGCCATAACGACGAAACCGTGTTGCCACAGAAATTGCAAGCCGCGCATAGGCTGTGATTAACCGGTGCAGGGCGGCTTCATCGCGCTTGTCACGCCATGCGATGGCGAGATCATGCTCGGTATGCGCATCCAGCATTTCACTGGCCATTGCAGTTCGGATGAAGCGGCTGGTACGGGGGTCGCGGGGTTCCATTGCGGCGCCTTTTTTGTTTCGACTCGCTACAGTAGTGTATCGCTATCACTTTGGGCGCGGGCTTGTCAACTCTCCGGGGCAGGTTTATCTCAAACACATGAGCACTGATATTTCCGCTTCCGGCAGCGATCTGGCCGATATGATTGTTTATCTGTCACGGCTTGGCCAATCGCCGGGGCGGCTGGGTATTGGTGCGGCACCGGCGCAAAACCTGACCGCTGCGCAATGGACAGCCCTGCGCTATTTTGCCCGTGCCAACCGGTTTTCGCGCACACCCTCGGCATTCTCCGAGTTTCACGCAACCACGCGCGGCACGGCCTCGCAAACTGTGAAATCACTGGTGACGCTGGGGCTTTTGTCGCGCCAGATGCACGAAACAGATGGCCGCAGCACTGTGATGGAGGTGACAGAAGCGGGCCATGAAATGCTCCGCCATGATCCGATGGCAGAATTGCGCAATGTGCTGGAAAAACTTGCCCCGGCTGTACGCGCCGCTGTCGCGCAGGCGCTGGGGCAGGCAGTGGCCGATCTGGCGCAAAGCCGCAATGCGCCTGTCTTTGGCAGTTGTTCCGAGTGCAGCCATTGCCAGACAGATGCGGGGACAAGCTATTGCCACTGTACGCAAAGCCTGCTCTCCTTGCGCGAGATGGATGCCATTTGCGTGGATTTCCAGCCAAACCGCAACCCGGCCTGATGGTGGGCGCAGAAGGGCCGTGAGGCCCGACGCGGGCGCAGCCCCCCTCAATGGGGGGCAAGGCCGCTTTTGGTCAGTGTTGCAGGGGCAGGGTCTTTGGGGTTCAGCCCGCGCGATCCAGCTGCGCAATCGCCGCGCGCAGGCGCCCGATTTCCTCGCGCAATTGCTCGGCACGCTCGCGGGCCTCTGTCACCCCCTCTTCCGGCGCGCTGGCCCCGAATTTTGCATTGCCCAAGCGCCCGGCAATTCCGCCCAATTCCTTTTCAGCCTTGGCGCAGGTTTTCTCCAGTCGGTCACGCTCTGCCGCGATATCGATGATTCCTTCCAGCGGCAGGCCGAATGTGCCGCCCTCGACTGTCACAGTGATAGAGCCTTTGGGCAGGCTATCGGCCTCTTCCAGCGCGGCAATCCGCGCCAACCGCATAACCAGCGCCATATTGCGTGCCAGCGCCGCGCGGCCCTCTGCCTCAAGCTCCAGTTGCACCATGTTCAGCTTCAGCCCTACAGGCACGCGCAGTTGCGCGCGCGCCGAACGGATTGTCTCGATCAGCCCGATCACCCAGCGCATTTCGCGCATGGCCTGCGCATCCGCCAGTTCTGCGCCATAGTCGGGCCAATCGGCATGGGCGCAAAGCTTTTCGCGCGTGCCGGTCAGGCCCCAAAGCTCTTCGGTGATAAACGGCATCATCGGGTGCAAAAGGATCATGCATTGATCCAGCACCCAGCCCATTGTCGCGCGGGTTTCGGCTGCATCCGGCCCGTCAAACAGGGGTTTGGCAAATTCCACATACCAATCGCAGACTTTGCCCCAGACAAAGGCATACAGCGCATTGGCCGCATCGTTGAAGCGATATTCGGCCAGTGCCGCATCCACCGCCTCGCGCACAAGCGCGGTTTCCGAAATGATCCAGCGGTTCACCGTGGCTTGCGCCTTTGGGGGGGCGGCCTGAGTGCTATGGGTGTCCCACACCCCGTTCATTTCGGCAAAGCGGCAGGCATTCCACAGCTTTGTCGTGAAATTGCGATAGCCCGCAATGCGGCTTGTATCCAGCTTCAGCACCCCGCCAAGGCTGGCCATAGAGGCATTGGTAAAGCGCAACGCATCGGCGCCGAACTCGTCAATAATTTCCAGCGGATCAACAACATTGCCCAAGGATTTGGACATTTTCTTGCCCTTGGCATCGCGCACGAGGCCATGCAAGTAAACATGGTCGAACGGCACGTCGCCCACGACGGCAAGCTGCATCATCATCATCCGGGCCACCCAGAAGAACAGGATATCTTGGCCTGTGACCAACACAGAGGTCGGGAAATACCGCTTCAGTTCGTCCGTCTGTTCGGGCCAACCCAAAGTGCCAATGGGCCAGAGGCCAGAGGAAAACCACGTGTCGAGGACGTCTGGGTCGCGGGTAAGGGGCTTGCCCGGCGCAAGTGCCTGTGCTTCGTCCTCTGATGGCGCGCAATACATGCCGCCGTCATCATCATACCAAACCGGAATCTGGTGCCCCCACCACAACTGCCGGGAAATGCACCATGGCTCGATATTCTCCAGCCAGTGGTAATAGGTCTTTTCCCCGCTTTCCGGCATGATCTTCACGCGCCCGGAACGCACGGCATCCGGCGCTGGCTCCACCACTTTTTCGGCATCGACAAACCATTGGTCTGTCAGCATCGGCTCGATCACCACCTTGGAACGGTCGCCATAGGGTTGCATGATCTTCTTCGCCTCGACCAAGGCGACAGGTGCTGCGGGATCATCCTCTTCGCCCAGCTTGCGCCCCAGTCTTGGATCAGAGGCCACAGTCATCACGGCCAACCCTTCGGCGGTGATTTCTTCCACCACTGCCTTGCGCGCGGCGTAGCGATCCAAGCCCCGCAGATGGTCGGGAACAAGGTTCAGCGCGTCGGCCTCTGCCTCGGACAAGTGGCGCTCACCCCGCGCGACAGTGCCTGCAATCGCGGCGGCCTCGGCATATGCCGCGCCATCGGCGCGCATCTGGGCGCGGGTATCCATAAGGCGGTACATGGGAATGCCCGCGCGCTTTGCCACGCCGTAATCATTGGCATCATGCGCGCCCGTAATCTTCACCGCACCCGATCCGAAAGCGGGGTCTGGATAGTCATCCGTTATAATTGGGATCAAGCGGCGGTGCTCTTTCGGCCCAACCGGGATTTCGCAAAGTTTACCGACAATTGGTGCATAGCGTTCATCTGATGGGTGAACCGCTACAGCCCCATCCCCCAGCATTGTTTCGGGCCGCGTGGTGGCGATGGAGATGTAATTGCGGATTTCATCCACGATTACCGCACCCTCTGCATCCTTTTCCACATAGCGATAGGTGGCCCCATCTGCCAGCGGGTATTTGAAATGCCACATATGCCCGTCTGTTTCGATATTCTCGACTTCCAGATCGGAAATGGCGGTTTCAAACTGCGGGTCCCAATTGACCAGACGTTTGCCGCGATAGATCAGGCCCTTGTTATACATATCGACAAAGACCTTGATCACAGCATCATGGAAATTGCCCTCTTCCCCTTGCGGGCAATTTGGCGCGCCAGACATGGTGAAGGCGTTGCGATCCCAATCCAGCGAACAGCCCAAGCGCTTGAGCTGCCCGATGATCGTGCCGCCGGATTGTGCTTTCCACTCCCACACACG
>JAIUNA010000211.1 GCA_022565265.1 Roseinatronobacter sp.
GCGATGCCGGGCATGTTGTGATGCTCGGCCAGCCAGTAGCGGTGATAGCCCAAACGCTCTGCCTCTTTTGCCAGATCGACAGTGTGGGCAAGCGCTTCGGCAGCGGTTTCCCCTTCGGCAATCGGCGTAAGATCGAGAAGTGAGAAGTGCTGCATGATCGTCTCCTTTGCTCTCAGCTAACCATCAGGACAGCGCAAGCCAAGGCTGCCCATGGTGTTTTCTGCGGTGCGAAGGGAAGCTTGCAGCTGCGAGAAGTCGAGCCATCAGCCGAAGTCAGCTTCGTCCCCGCTGCCGATTTTTGCCCTTCAGTAATGCTTCTCGATGCACGAACGGCAGGAATACGAAAACTGCACCACGGCGCTCGACCATGAAGCCAATGGCGGCTTGAAGCCGGGCACGGACAGGCATCGTACCCATATCTATGCTGGATTTCGATCTGTTCATGAGGCTCAAACAGAATTCGAGTAGCAAGATTTGGGCAATTCGAAGCCTCCGTGAAAATTCCTCTTGACACAGGGATTGCCCTCTCGAACTTGGACGCCCTCCAGAATCTCGGATAGACCGATAAGATATTGTTTTAATTACCTTTAAAAAGACAACCCTGCGAAATCAAGACGTCCAAGTCAGACAGTGGTTGATCCTGATATCACGGATAAACCTGTGTCAGGCAGAGACCGGACACATCTCAAATATATGGTTTTCCACAAAATAATGCGGCCCTCTCGCAGCTTTTTGCTGACCTCAACCCTCCGAATCACTACCCTAGGGACATCACAAGACGCAACCGCGCTTGTCGACCCTCCCGCACATTCTTTGTCATTACAGACGCTCGGCGGCGCAGGCGCAAGGTTGTGCAATTATTTGGAGTGACATAAATGGCACATGAACAACTGAACTTTCTTACCGAGCTCGATGGCTCAGAAGAGACCGAAGACTCTGACAGGATCAACGACGACGCACCCACCACGCCTTCAGAACCCGAGGACTGTACTGCGACGACTGGCAACAGCACCGCGGGCAACCCTCGCTTTGAAGGGTTCCTCGCCGCACTCGAAGTATCCGTGTCACCGCCGTACAATGTAAATTCTGAACTGCATCGGATCGAAGTTTATCGTGCCAAGACCTGGCGCCCGATCTGTGGGCTGGTCCGCGTGACCGGCAACAGCTATGTCGGCTCAGACGCTCGTGTGCATCTGGAATTCGTGAATGATGCGCGTGAGATCTGCACATTCGATGCACCACGCCACAGCCTCACGCAGCCATCAGGTGAGATGATTTCGGGCCTGCTCGACCGCGGGTTCCATATCTTCGGGACGCCCGCAGATGTCCTGAGTCTAATCAGGAGCTTCCCCGCACCGCGTATTGATGGCCTCCGCGAAGGCCCCGGCTGGGGCACCGAGATCCGGACACAATTCGGGCTTGGGCAGGACGGAACGCGGATCGTCACCGACACATCCATCGCTGATATCGAGCATGAGCGATTGCAAAACTGGCAGCGAGACTTTGCAAGCTTTCTGTCGGGCAACCCGCATGCGCTTTTCATCGTCTGTTCGGGCTTTGTCGGACCCGTGCTGAAGTTGATTGATCATGGGCCTGTCGGCTTTCACATTGTCGGACCAAGTTCCGATTCAAAATCGATCTTGGCGCAATGCGCAGGCGATCTGTTCGGGGCACCACTAACTGATTGGGCCGGCACCGAAGCCGGGCTCCGTGCATTCTCGCGGCAGTGGAATGATCAAATCGTCATTCTTGAACTGATGCGGTGGATGCCCCCACCCGCCGGCATCGTATACCATGACGGTTCTATATTGGCTTAGTGGAGGGCACATCGATGACATCAAAGATCAGTTTTTTGGCGATCGACTTGGCAAAAGACAGCTTTCAAGTCTGTGCTGTGGGGGAAGATGGGGTGGTTGTTTTCAACCGCGCTATGCCGCCTACACGGTTGGCGACGCCACTTGCTGCCCACCCGGCCTGCATTGTGCTGACCTGCCCCTCATTCATAACGAGAGTGCTTAGGGTTGATAGTCGTCGTTTTGGGCTTGGGCAAGCGCGCCGGGCGCGGAGCCGTCACATTGCTGAAGCGCTTGGCGCGCTTCTGCGGGCGTCTTGTTGACCAGTGATCAGTGCGGCATTCATCCCGCAGGCTGCCGTTGATCAAATTGATGTAGCCATTTTGTTGGGTCTTGCCAGAGTTGATGTAATGCCATTGGGCACCATTTTTCTGTGCCCATTTCAAAATGGCAGCACTTGTGAACTCTCACTGACACGGCTGGCCGGCTTGCCATAAAGGCGCACCAGCGCGCCCAACTCACGGGCCACTCGGCTGCGGATTTCAGAAATACCGCACAGCGGTTTCAGCAATTCCCGGACAGCTGGGTGGTAGCCGGCCCTGCAAAAGCCCTGAGGGCACGCCCCTACCCCAGTTCTGCCCGCATGCCAGCATTTGGAAAAGGGGTAAGCTTGGGCCGTCAGAAACGCGTAAATGTCAGCGTTGCAGAGACAGTCAAGCCCGACTGATTTGCAAGCGCGCGCCGAAGAGGGGTTGCTGCCACGATATCGAAGCGGCTGCTTTTGTTATGTACATAAGATACCCCCATGCCCGATGATATCAGTGTGGTCGAAGCAGGGAATGTTGAAAACACCTCTCCGATATCGGTAAAGACAAAGCCTGTGATGGGCCTATCTTGCAGTGAAAAGGCGCGATGCAGTTCTAGATTGGCGTAGTAACCGCTATCGCCTGCAACACCGTCCGAGGGGAAGCCGCGCACTGTGGTCGGTCCACCAATCTGGAACAAAAGCCCTCCTGGCAAAAGCGAATCTTCCGAATACTGCCAAGATCCCCGCGCGATGAAGGTGATCTCGTTCTGAAATCTGTAAACCCCGTCGAGTGACCCTGCCAGTATGTTGTGAGACGAAGAGCTTCCTGCAATTTTATCCTTTACAGTGGCAGATATCGCCTGAACCTGCGCGCCAAGGCTCCAGTTATCGCCAAACGCCCCGATCGAAATCCCTGCCGAGAACTTTGAGGTGCTCGCGTTCACAAGAGGCACACCCGCCGAAAAGGATGCCGAAGCCCCCTCAAAAGCAGAGGCGCTCATTTGCAACAGGAAACTGTCAGTCGCGATTAACGGTTGGGTTACTGTCACCGACGCAGACCGTGCCCTACCCGTAAGATTAAGCGCAACGCTAGGCCCTGCAACGACCCGGTAATCAGACAAGGCCCCGCTAAAGGCAATCCGTGTGCCCGATGGGTTGAACTGAAAATCAAAGCGTGCCGTCGCTGATTTACTGCCTTCCGTGCCTTCAAGATATAGAAGGAACGTATCATCAACCCCTAACCCGCCGTAACGCCGGAAAATCATTGAACCACGAATATCACCGGTCGAGGCGACGCCGTTGTTATCCAGAAAAAACTGTAGCTGTTTTGGTTCCGGTTCGCTGATGCCGAATACCAGATCAGTCAACCCGAACGCCGCTCCGGGCTGCAACAAAAGGCGGATTTTTGCACGATTGGTCTGATTGAAATAGCTGATATCGCGCGCGGCAGTCGGCACATCAACTGTCGTGTCACGCGCAAAACGCACACGGTTGAGGATGAAATCAGGGCCAATCTGCTCCGCTCCGACCACTCCCACAACGCCAACCTGCCCCTCTACAAGGGTGATAACAAAGTTGCCGCCATCCAGATCCTGCGGTGCCAAAACTGCGGCGGCCGTGACCACCCCCTTTTCGGCATACAGGTCGTTCACATCGCGCACAATTTCAGACAGCTGGGAAAAATCAACAGTGCGGCCCACATATCTGGCGCGGATGGCCTCCAACTCCGGCTCAGACAGGAACGCAGATGCCGTGGTGAAGGGGATTGAGGATAAAAGTATCGTTGGCCCGCCCGGCGCTGGAAGGTCGCGGCGGTTAAGCGGATCAGCAAGCACCCCCGGCCCTTCCTGACGCAGGCGCGCGGCCTCATCCTCGGCGCGCAAGCGGCGCTCTGTCTCTGCTGCGATGCGGGCAGAAAGGTCTGCTTGCGCAAATGCTGGCGCACCACTCCCAAATACGCCCGGCACCCCTGCAAAACAGGCTGCAAAGATCATTTTTCGTAAGCTTCTGCCCATAAATTCATTCTCCACGCGACTTACCTCAATATCTTTGAATTCCCCCGCGCTTTGTCACGGGGGCGTTTATTTACTGGCGCAACAACACGGCGGGCCCATCGCCACGGGCGATCACGTTATAGGCAATGCCATCAATCTCTACCGATGCCCCATCAAGCGCGGAGACATCCAAGGTTTCGTCCTCATCCTCGTCCGGGCCAAAGCCCTGCAGAGTACCTGTACCAATCGCCCCGGGCAGACGGATTGCAGAATCGACATCGCGAATATTGCGAACTGTGTCGCGCACAAGGCTGATCCCATCAAAGGGCACGCCCAAAACATTGGTCACCTGAACAGTCTTGTCATAGACAACGACATAGGAATTCGTCGTAGTCGCCGTGCCATTCAGCGTCATGCTGAAGGGTTTGTCGTTCAGGAAGAACTGCGTATTGCTGGATGGATTGCCCTTTGGCGTTTGTGATCTGTCATCCACAAACACTGTTTGTGACGGAGTGGTCAGAAGGAAGGTTCCCCGCATCGGCGAAGTGCCCTGCCGCGGAACCGCGGCTGTGATAACATCCACAGATTGCGCCGTGGTTGTCATCACCGTCTCTGATACAAATACATCCGGCATCACCACCCCGGCCGGAGCATTGACATTGACCCTTGCCAATGTCGCAGCCAGACCGTTGGCGCCTGTCAGCGTTACGTTCAACGGGGCAGGCCCATTCGGCACTTGGGTTACATCAAGGGCCGTTATGACATCTGCGCGCATGGTCAGGTTTTCGGCCACTTCAGCCGTTCCGACATCCAAGGTGGTGGTGGCCTGCAGCGACATGTTTCTCGCGCGCATTGTTTTCACATCAAGCTTGCCGCTATTTCCAGCGCCAAAGCCTGCGACATTGGTGATCGTCTCTCCCGCTTCTTGTAGCTCTCCGATGATATCGGCGTCAGAAAGGATCACATTGTCTATCCCGGCGCGGATGGTCTCAAAATACACGCCGTTTCCGGTGATCCGGGATGTTTCGCCTGCGACAAGGCTGGTCAGGATACGCACCTGCCCTGTTCCCGCAGTCATCGTAGAGTCTTTGCCAGACTTGACTGTGGTCACAGTTATCCCGGTTCCGGTCATTGCTGAGGATCCATCAGTATCCAGATAACCAACAACAATAGCCCCGCTATTGGCCAAGATCGTGGAATTGCCCTCTACCTTGGCCGTAGTCACAGCCACCGTGGCCCCCGTGATCGCAGAATTCCCGACTGTGAGGATATTCCCAACCGTTGCAGCCCCGCTATTGGCCAAAATCGTGGAATCGCCCTCCACCTTGGCCGTGGTCACATCAACGGTTGCACCCGTGATGTCAGAATTCCCGACTGTGAGGATATTCCCAACCGTTGCAGCCCCGCTATTGGCGAAAATCGTGGGATCGCCATCCACCTTGGCCGTGGTCACAGC
>JAIUNA010000212.1 GCA_022565265.1 Roseinatronobacter sp.
CCCCCACACCCACCCCCCCCCCATCCACCCCGGGATGGGGCCCCCGCCGCGGCCCCACGGCGGCGCCGATTGCGGCCTCGGCAGTGATGTTGCCCGCGCAGGTGTGGCTGGCCAGTTCGGCGGCGCTTAGCTGCCACAGGGGCGTTTTGGGGGTCATGTCATGCTCCTGTCAGGGTGCGCTGGCCCCAGACCTTGCGCAAGCACGCAGGCGGGCGCAAGCCCTTTCTGGCGCGCCCAACCCTCTTGCCAGATTTGCACAGCCCGCCGCATATGCCCTCTTCCCTAATGCCCCCTGCTTGCATAAGCTTCCCCCAGACAACGCATTTCCAGGAGGGTGTTATGCTGCGCCGACTGAAAATAGGGCTTGCGGTGCTGGCGCTTGTTGCCACGCCTGCACTGGCGCAGAGAACGGATATTTCGGTGGGCATGGTCTTGGAACCACCCAATCTAGACCCAACAAGCGGCGCTGCGGCAGCGATCCGCGAGGTGACATATTCCAATATTTTCGAAGGGCTTACCCGGTTTGGCCCGGATGGATCAATCCTGCCCGGCCTTGCCCATGGCTGGGATGTGTCCGACGATGGCCTCACCTATACCTTCCCACTGCGTGAGGGGGTGCAATTCCATGATGGCACGCCCTTCAGCGCCGAAGATGTTGTTTTCTCGCTGGAGCGCGCGCGGGCCGAAGACAGCACCAATGCCCAAAAGCAGCTTTTCGCCGCGATTGAGACTGTCACAGCCCTTGATCCGCTGACAGTGGAAGTGACGCTATCGCAACCGCAAGGCGCGTTTTTGTTCAATATGGCATGGGGCGATGCTGTTATCATGTCGCCCGCCAGCGTGGCCAGCAATGCCACCAACCCCGTGGGCAGTGGTGCATTCCGTTTTCTGCGCTGGGTGCAGGGTGATCGGCTGGAGTTGGAGCGCAACCCCGATTATTGGGGCGAGGCCCCGGCGCTGGAGCGCGCGACCTTCCGTTTCATCTCTGACCCTTCCGCCGCTTTTGCCGCGATGATGGCGGGCGATGTGGATGCATTCCCCAATTTCCCCGCCCCCGAAAGCCTTGCCCAGTTTGAAGCCGATCCGCGTTTTAACGTGATTGTCGGTTCTACTGAGGGGGAAACCATCCTTTCCATGAACCACCAAAACCCCGCCTTGGCAGATATCCGCGTGCGCCAAGCCATCAGCCATGCGATCAACCGTCAGGATATCATTGATGGCGCGATGTTTGGCTATGGCACGCCCATTGGCAGCCATTTTGCGCCCCATCACCCCGATTATCTGGATCTGACAGCCAATTCGCCCCATGACCCAGAGGCCGCGCGCGCGCTTCTGGCAGAAGCGGGCCAAGAGGGGCTTACATTGCGCCTGATGCTGCCGCCCCCCACCTATGCGCGGCGCGGCGGCGAGATTGTGGCGGCGCAGTTGCGCGCCGTGGGCATTGCGACAGAGATTACCAATCTGGAATGGGCGCAATGGCTGGAGCAGGTGTTTCGCGGCCATGATTTCGATCTGACCATCATCAGCCATACAGAGCCGATGGATATCGGCATCTATGCGCGCGATGAGTATTACTTCCAGTATGACAGCGCGGATATGAAAGCGATCATGGCCGAGTTGGAAGTGACGTCTGACCCAGAAGCACGCACCGCGCTTTTGCACCGTGCACAGCGCCATATTGCCGAAGATTTCGTTGTGGCCTTCCTGTTCCAACTGGCCAAGACCGGGGTTGCCAATGCCGATATCGAAGGGTTGTGGGAGAATGCGCCTGTGCCCGCCAATGATCTGACGGGGGTGCGCTGGGCGCGCTAGGCCCGTCTCTTTTCAGGGGCGCGGCTTGGCGGTGCCCCTGCCGATCGTGAAAGATGCCCCGCGCGCGCCCTTGCCTGCCGTGCGGGGTAACAGGAACAGACCGCCCCATGCTTCGCTTTGCCCTTCAGCGCCTCTTGTCGCTTGCGATCAGTCTGGTCGTGGCCAGCCTTGTGATCTTTTTCGTGATAGAGGTCATCCCCGGCGACCCTGCCGCCTATATGCTGGGGATGAATGCGCAGCCCGAAACCGTGGCGGCCCTGCGGCGCGAGTTGGGGTTGGATGCAGGGCAAATGGCGCGCTATCTGACATGGGTGGGCGGCATGCTGGTGGGCGATTTTGGCACCTCCTATACCTACCGCGTGCCTGTGAGTGACTTGGTGCTGGCGCGGCTGGGGGTATCGCTGCCGCTGACGCTCTATGCGCTGCTGCTCTCTACCGCGATTGCCTTTCCCGTGGGTCTGATCGCGGCGGCGCGGCGGGGGTCTAGGCTGGATGCAGGGATAATGGGGGCCACGCAGCTGGGCATTGCCATTCCGAATTTCTGGTTCGCCATGCTGCTGGTGCTGGTTTTCGCCATTTCGCTGCAATGGTTCTCTGCTGGTGGCTTTCCCGGCTGGGACAGGGGGTTTTGGATAAATATCAAGGCACTCACCCTGCCTGCGGTGGCGCTGGCGTTGCCGCAAGCCTCTATCCTTGCGCGCGTCATGCGGTCTGCGGTGATAGAGACATTGGGGCAAGATTACATCCGCACCGCCCGCGCAAAGGGCTTGTCACAGCGCCAAAGCGTGTTGCGCCATGCGCTGCGCAATGCGCTTATTCCGGTGCTGACCATCATCGGGCTGCAATTTGCGTTTCTGCTGGCGGGGGCGATCATCATTGAAAATGTGTTTTTTCTGCCCGGCCTTGGGCGGTTGATCTTTCAGGCCATCACTCAGCGCGATCTGATTGTTGTGGAATCGGTGGTGATGCTGCTGGTCTTTGCCGTTATCCTTGTCACCTTTCTGGTGGATTTGGCCTATGCCGCTGCCGACCCCCGCTTGCGCAGGCGCGGCGCATGAGGCGCGCGCCACTCACGCTTTGGATAGGCGCGGCCCTGACAGGGGTTTTCGCGCTGGCGGCGGTGCTCTCGCTGCTTTGGACGCCGTATGATGTAACGGCCATGAATATTGGCGCGCGGCTGCAAGCGCCCAATGCGCAGCATTGGTTTGGGACAGATCATTTCGGGCGCGATGTCCTGTCTATGATCATGGTAGGTGCGCGGATTTCCATTGCCGTGGCCGTGGTGGCCGTGGGCATGGGCATGGTGCTGGGCGTGCCGCTTGGGCTGCTGGCTGCGGCCAATCGCGGCGGGCTGGTGGATGAGGTGATCATGCGCGGCAATGATCTGATCTTTGCCTTTCCCGCGCTGGTAATTGCCATTCTGATAACAGCGGTTTTTGGCCCTTCGGCCGTGAATGCCATCATTGCGATTGGCATTTTCAACACCCCTGTTTTTGCGCGTGTGGCGCGGGGTGGCGCGCTAAGCCTGTGGACGCTGGATTACATTCGCGCGGCGGAAGTGTCGGGCAAGGGCAAGCTGCGCATCTCTGCGGAACATATCCTGCCCAATATAGCCAATCTGCTGATCGTGCAGGGCACAATCCAATTTAGCCTTGGGATATTGGCCGAAGCGGCGTTGTCTTATGTGGGGCTTGGCGCGCAGCCGCCCATGCCCAGTTGGGGCCGCATGCTGGCAGAGGCGCAGACGATGATCTCTTTCGCCCCGCATCTGGCCATCCTTCCCGGCCTTGCAATTGTGCTGACAGTTCTGGGCCTGAACCTGATGGGCGACGGGCTGCGCGACAGTCTTGACCCGAAACTAAGGCGTGCAAGATGAGCTTGATCCGCGTTGAAAACCTGTCGCTGGATATTCACGGCACGCCCATTCTGCGCGATGTAAGTTTTGATATCGCGCCGGGGCGGGTGTTCGGGCTGGTGGGCGAATCCGGGTCTGGCAAATCCATGACCTCGCTGGCGCTGATGAAGCTGTTGCCAGACGGGGCCACGCGGGCAGGGCGCGCGCTGATGGATGGGCGCGATTTATTCGCCCTTGATGAAGGCGCCATGTGCGGGCTGCGCGGCAATGACATTGGCATGATCTTTCAAGAACCCATGACAGCGCTGAACCCGGTGCGCACAATCGGGGATCAGGTGGCCGAAACGCTGGTCATCCATGGCGCGGCCCGGCGGGCAGAGGCGCTGGAGATCGCGCGCGCGAAGCTGGATCGCGTGGGGCTGGATGGCACGCGCTTTCCGCTGGATCGCTATCCGCACGAACTGTCGGGCGGGCAGCGCCAGCGCGTGTGCATTGCCATGGCCATCGCCCTGCGCCCGCGTTTGCTGATTGCCGATGAACCCACCACCGCGCTGGATGTAACCACACAGGCGCAGATTCTGGATTTGCTGCGCGGGCTGGTGGCAGAAGAGGGCATGTCGCTGTTGCTGATCACGCATGATCTGGCCGTGGTGGCGGGGCTGGCCGATCATGTGGCCGTCATGCAATCGGGCAAGATTGTGGAACAGGGGCCGACAGAGGCGCTCTTTCGCCGCCGTGCCCATCCCTATACGCGCGCGCTGTTTGCGGCCTCTGCCCATCGGCCTGCGCGCGTGCCCACTGCCCGCCCTGACAGGTTGCTGGAGGTGGCGGGCCTGCGGCGCAGCTATGCCTTGCCGCGCCGCACCCTCTTTGGCCCCGCCCCGCGCATGGAGGCTGTGCGCGGTGTCAGCTTTGCCCTGCATAAGGGGGAATCGCTGGGGCTGGTGGGGGAATCCGGTTGCGGCAAATCCACCCTGACCCGCGCCATTCTGGGGCTGGAAGCGGTGCAGGCGGGCCATATCCGTTTGCAGGGACAAACGCCCATCAGCCCCATAATGCCAAAGCCCGCCCGCGCGGCCATGCAGGTGGTGTTCCAAGACCCTTATGGCAGTTTCAACCCGCGCTGGCGTGTGGCGCGGCTGGTGGCGGAACCGTTTCACCTGCTGCCGGAATGGCCCAAAGATGCGCGCGCGCGGGTGGAACAGGCGCTGTCCGAAGTGGGGCTAACCCCTGCGGATGCCGACAAATACATTCACGAATTTTCGGGCGGGCAGCGCCAGCGCATTGCCATTGCCCGCGCGCTGATAAACCGCCCCGATCTGAGTGTGCTGGATGAGGCCGTTTCCGCGCTGGATGTGCGGGTGCGCGCGCAAATTCTGGATTTGCTGGCGCGGCTGCAAGAAAGCCATGGGCTGGGCTATCTGTTTATCAGCCATGATCTGCATGTGGTGCGCGCGATTACTGATCGCGTGATGGTCATGCAGGCGGGAGAGATTGTCGAGGAAGGCGCAACAGAAGATGTTTTTGCCAATCCCCGCCACCCTTATACACGCCAATTGATCGCGGCCACCCCTGTTATTCCTGCCGCGTGGATGAAGGAACCTGTTGATGCACCTGTGGTATAGCCCGCGCGAAATTCTGATTGGGGGGCAGTGGTCGCTTACGCCAGACGCGCTGCCAGTGGAAAACCCTTCAACCGGCGCGCAGATGGGCGAGATTGCGCGCGGCGGCCGGGCAGAGATTGACGCGGCGGTGCAGGCCGCGCGCGCCGCCCTGCGCCGCGCATGGGGGGCCACCACCGCGCAGGAGCGCCGGCGCATTATGGCCCCTATTGGCCATATGGTCCCCGCCCCCGCCGATAATATAGCCGGCATAGAGGGC
>JAIUNA010000213.1 GCA_022565265.1 Roseinatronobacter sp.
AGCGTTACTGTCAGAATGCGGGCCGTTATCGCCACATTGTCACGCCATCTCCATCAAGCCTGTCGCGCGCTGTCGCACGCAATGTGGCTTTCACATTCCCAAAAGCATCGGCCAAAACCAGATCATTGCCGCGCAAGCTCCAACGGCTTGTGCCAAACAGCTCTTGGAAGCAGCCGGAATTTTGTACATTTGCAGGCGCGCCAGCGCGGCTTGCAGGCTGCAAGGTCAGGCGGCATTCCCGGTTGTTGGGGCTGCTCACACGCCACGCCCCCACATAATCTGATGATACATTGCCAGCGCGTGCGGCAGGCTGACCAGCCGCCCCCAGAAGCGCGCCCAACAGCCCTGCCCCATCCACCGATACGCTGGAACTGCTTGTCTCGGTGCGGGTTGTATTGCCGATAACAGTGGTTGTGGTGGTGCTGCTGCTATCCGAGATACGCGCAGCCGCAGGATTGCCCACAGGCACAATCGCGGCCACAGGGGCCGCGCTTGGGCGCGCCGCAGGGGGCTGGTTTTCCATTGTGCACGCCATAAGCAACGTAGAGGCGGCACCAAGCAAGGCAGTCATCCGAAACATTTCAAACTCCAAATAAATTAATTTGGAATTTGATATACCCAGAACCTGTCGCAGAACAACCCTGTATCAGCCCACATGAAACAGCGTGCTGAACAGACGCGGATCAAGACTTGCAGCCTCGAAGCTGGCGCCGCGTGTCAGAACGCTGACAGCATCATGGCTGTGCAAGCTTTCCTGATGGCTGGCAACAACGCGGAAATCCCCGATGCGCGCGTCACCGTCCAGTTGCGCGCAAAAGCTGCGCGCGGCGTCTTCCACAATGATCGGGTTGGCGGCGTTCAATTCGGCAAAGGCCTGTTCATCTTCACGCTTGACCATCACCTGCGTCTCTGTCGGCACAGCGGCGCGGCACAGTTCAATCAGGTCTTCAAACCACAGCTTGCGGCCCGGCAGCACTTCGACTGAAATGCGCGCGACAGAGCGTTGGGAATGGGGCGTGGCAAGCTGGCCGCGCGTGGCGCGCGCATGTTCGCTCAGTTCCAGCGAACAGGGGCAGGTCGAGGAATAGACATAATCCAGATGCATGAAGCTTTGGCGCGTGCCGGCCTGATCCACCAGTTCCAGCGCGATATCATAATATTGATACCCCACCAGACCAGAGCGCAGCGATTGCACTTTCATCGGGAAGGACAGGCGCATCATGATCCGGGCATCAAAGCTGTCCAGATCGGCCTTGTAATCTTCCAGCGCCGCGCGGATTACATCGGTGCTGAAAGTGCGCTCGGCATGGGCATAAAAGCTGCGCATGATGCGCGACATGTTTATACCCTTCTTCTCTGCTTCCAGACTGACAGTGCCCGTAACAGAGGTTTGCAAGGTCAGATCACCGCTTTCGCGGGTGTGGTAGCGGATCGGCAGGCGGAAATTGGAAATGCCCACATGCTGAATGGCCGCCTTTGCCCCCACAATCAGGCTTGCAGGGCCATTTTGCAGATCGGGCAGGCCCTCTTTATAGGCATTGCCCACCTCAAACTCTGCCGGGTAATCCCTGTTCAACACTGGATAGGCGGCAGAGGGCAACAGGCTTGTGACCGCAGCTTCCAGTTGCACGCGATCGGCCTCTGGCGCGGCATCGGTAAAGCGGCGCAACAGGTCAAGTGCGGCCTCGGCCTCTTCCCGGCTGGGCGTAAGGTCGCGACTGGAAATATGCAAGTTCATCGTGGGATTTCCTTCCTGACTGCCAGCTTCATAGATAGGCAGTGGTTTTCGCTTTTCCACCAGAATACGCGCGCGGGGCGCGTTTAGATCATATCCGCTGGCTGTTACCTGATACAAGAGGCTCGGCAATGGGATTAGGGCAGGGGCGGGGCCTCGCGGTATTGGGCGGCCCTGCCATGCGCGGCGGGCTGACGCCCCTTTTTCCGCGCAGGGTCGCTCTGGTATCACCGCCCCTTCCCCCATAGCTGCCCGTCGCAACAGGCCGCCCGGCGCGCTGGTGTCAGATGGCCAATTCCAGCCCTGCCCGCAGATCGGCAATCAGATCGGCGGTATCTTCCAGACCAACCGATAGCCGGATCAGACCCGGCGTAATGCCAAGCGCGACTTTCTGATCTTCGGGCAAGCGCTGATGGGTGGTCGTGGCCGGATGGGTGGCAATGCTGCGCGCATCGCCCAGATTGTTGGAAATCACCGCCACTTGCAGCGCATTGAGCACCCGGAATGCGGCCTCTTTGCCTGCCGCCACATCCAGCGCCAGCACTGTTCCAAACCCGTCCATCTGCGCGGCGGCAATGGCGTGTTGCGGATGGCTGCTCAGGCCCGGATAAATCACACGGGCAAGGCGCGGATCGCCCTGCAACGCCTCTGCAATCGCCATGGAAGAGGCGGCTTGCGCGCGCACACGCAGATCAATCGTTGTCAGGCCGTTCAGCATGATCCATGCGTTAAAGGGCGAAAGAGCGCCGCCTGTGTGCTTCATATAGGGTTCGATCACCCCTCGGATAAAGGCGCGCGTGCCGCAGATAACGCCGCCCAGCGCGCGACCCTGCCCGTCAATATGCTTGGTGGCCGAATAGATGATCACATCTGCGCCCAGTTCTACCGCGCGGCTGAAAACGGGGGTGGCAAAAACATTGTCCACCACCACCAGCGCGCCTGCCGCATGGGCCAATTCGGCCACGGATTTCAGATCAATCACCTCCAGCGTGGGGTTGGAGATGGATTCGAGAAACACAGCCTTTGTGCCGGGGCGAATGGCGGCGCGCCACTGCTCCAGATCGGTGCCATCCACGAATGTCACCTCTACCCCGTAGCGGCGCAAAACCTCTTCCAGAATATAAAGGCAAGAGCCAAACAGCGCCCGCGATGACACCACATGATCGCCCGCGCGCAACATGGATGTCAGCGCGCCAGAGACAGCCGCCATGCCAGAGGCCGTGGCAAAGGCATCTTCCGTGCCTTCCAGCGCGGCAATGCGTTCTTCGAACACGGCCACAGTGGGGTTGCCATAGCGGGCATAGATAAATTCATCTTCCCCCAAGGCCAAAAAGCGGGCCTCTGCGGCCTCTGCCGAGGGGTAGACGAACCCTTGAGTCAGATAAATGGCCTCGGCCACCTCGCCATATTGGCTGCGGCGTGCGCCATGATGCACCAGTTTCGTGCGTTTGCCCCAATCCTGCGCCATATCAATCCGACCCCTCTGGCCAAAAGAAAAACCCCCGAACCATCACAGGCCGGGGGCAGCGCCCAGACCTCTTTAGCGGTATATTTAGCGTGGCCCGCAATCCGGAAAACAAAGCGCCACGGGCCATCTGGCCAGTGGCGCTTGCGTTAGTGGGTTTTGGTGTTCCGGTCAATGGGCTATAGTGTTTAGGCCACATTCTCCAGCGCGACATGGGGCTGAACGCCCAGCGCATGGCAGACATCGCGCGTAAGATGCGGGCGGTTCAGCGTGTAGAAATGCAAATCTTCCACCCCTTCGCGCACCAGTTTGTCACACATCTCTGTGCACAGCGCCGTTGCCAGCAAATCCTCGCGCCCATCGCGCTTTGCTTTGTCAAAGGCCTCGTCCATCCATGCAGGCACGCTGGCCCCGGTAGCAAGGGCGAATTTGCGAATGCCTGTCCAGTTTTCAATCGGGATAATGCCGGGAATGATTTTGCCCGTGACCCCTTCACGCGCGCAGGCATCGCGGAAACGCAGGAAGGTATCGGCCTCGAAAAAGAACTGCGTGATCGCACTATGCGCGCCCGCCTGAAACTTGCGCTTCAACCACCGCACATCGGCCAGATTATCCGCCGCCTCTGGGTGCGGCTCTGGATAGGCTCCCACACGCAGGTTGAAATTGCCAGTGGCGGCCAGTGCCTCTATCAACTCTACCGAATTGGCAAACCCATCCGGGTTGGGGGTAAACCCGCCCTGCCCCTTGGGCGGATCGCCGCGCAGCGCCACAATCTCGGATACGCCCGCTTTCGCGTAGCTTTCGGCAATGGCCAGCGTTTCGGCGCGCGTTGCGTCCACGCATGTCAGGTGGGCCGCCACATTCAGGCCAAATTGCGCACCAATGGTGGTCACGGCCTCATGCGTCAATTGCCGCGTTGTGCCGCCAGCCCCGTACGTGACAGACACAAAGCTGGGCGCCAGCGGCGCCAACATGCGCACCGTGTCCCACAGCTTGAAACTGGCTTCCAGCGTTTTGGGCGGGAAGAATTCAAAAGACACGCGGGGGGTGGACATGAGCGACTCCATACTTGATGCCCCCTTGTGCCATAGCCGCGAATGTGAAACCAATTCATTATTCTCAACACCATTATGAGCGCAGCATGCATATCGAATTCCGCCACTTGCGCACGATCAAGGCTATCCACGAGGCCGGAGGGCTGGCGCGTGCCGCCGATTTGCTGAACATGACGCAATCTGCCCTGTCGCACCAAGTGAAGGGGATAGAGGATCAGGCAGGGGTGGAATTGTTCGTGCGCCGATCAAAACCGCTGAAACTGTCTGCGGCGGGGCGGAAGATGCTGCGGGCCGCAGAATATATGCTGCCGCGCGTGGCTGCGCTGGAAGAAGAATTCACGGGCTTGCGCAAGGGCAGTTCGGGGCGGCTGCATATCGCCATCGAATGCCATGCCTGTTTTGACTGGCTGTTTCCGGTGCTGGAACAGTTTCGCAAGGCCTGGCCCGATGTGGATGTCGATATCCGCCCCGGCCTTGCCTTCGATGCCCTGCCCGCCCTACGCCGCGAAGAGGTGGATCTTGTCATCTCGTCCGACCCGGAGGATATGGAGGGCGTAACCTTCCTGCCGCTGTTCGATTACGAACCTGTTTTCGTGGCCGCCGCAAACAACCCGCTGGCAACCCGCGCCCATATAGAGGCAGAGGATTTCCGCGATCAGGTGCTGATTACCTACCCGGTGGAACGCACGCGGCTGGATGTGTTCACCCAACTTCTGACCCCCGCCAAAGTAGAACCCCGCGCCATCCGGCAGGTGGAACTGACAGCGGTGATTCTGCTTCTGGTCGCCTCTGGCCGGGGCGTGGCCGTCCTGCCCGACTGGGTGCGGCGCGAGGTGCGCTACCATTCCGATTATGTGACCAAACGGCTAACCGAAAGCGGGCTGACCCGGCGGCTATATGCCGCCGTACGCAGCGAGGATTCGGGCAAACCGTTCATGGCCCATGTCCTGCGGCTGGCCCGGACAGAGCCGGTGAAATTGCAGCGGGGGTGAGGTGTAGTTGGCAGGATCGGCTTGCCATTTGCGCCAATCATCATAAAACGTGATCGTCCCACCGAACAACGGCAATGACCCTGTACGCCAATGCAAAGGCCAGTACGGTTGATCTGGTTTTGAACATCAATATTTCCATTGCATAGGGGCATCAGCGACCCCAAGCCAATCGATAAAAGATTCAATTCGCTTTCGATTGTTCCGCATGCTGCCCAATCCTACCGATCACCTCTGGCACACTATGCCCCAGCTTCACACGCCCGCACCCTCTTCCCGAACGCGCCCGCCC
>JAIUNA010000214.1 GCA_022565265.1 Roseinatronobacter sp.
GCATAGACCTGAAAGTAATAGGCCCCGCCCCCGGCAAGGGCAGTGCAGACCAGCAAAAAGACCACAAAAACACGGCCCATCAGGCTGCGCCCCCCCCCGCCTGTGCCCCGCCGGCTTCGGTTTGCACAAAGGCATCGGCGCAGAGCTTGGCCAGCGCGCGCCCCCGCCCGATATAGGCTTGGCGTTCGGTAACGGAAATCACGCCGCGCGCATGCAGCAGGTTGAACAGATGGCTGGCCTTGATGCATTGGTCATAGGCCGGGTGCGCCATGCGGATGGTTTTGCCGGTGGCCGCATCTTGCGCGGGCATATCCAGCAGGTGGGCGCATTCGGCCTCTGCATCCTCAAAGTGGCGCAAGAGCATGTCGGTTGTCGCCCCGTGGAAATTGTGGCGCGAATATTCTTCCTCTGTCTGGCGGAAGATATCGCCATATGTCAGCGGAATTGGCGCATCGGGCGCATTGAAGGGCATGTCCATCACATGATCCACGCCCAGAACATACATGGCCAGACGTTCCAGCCCATAGGTCAGCTCGCCCGAAACAGGGCGGCAATCATGCCCGCCCACTTGCTGGAAATAGGTGAATTGCGACACTTCCATTCCATCGCACCACACTTCCCAGCCCAGCCCCCAAGCGCCAAGGGTTGGGGATTCCCAGTCATCCTCGACAAAGCGGATATCATGCAGGGCATCATCAATCCCGATGGCGCGCAGAGAACCCAAATAAAGCTCTTGCAGATTGGGGGGCGAGGGTTTGATGATCACCTGATACTGGTAATAATGCTGCAAGCGGTTGGGGTTTTCGCCGTAGCGCCCATCTGTGGGGCGGCGCGACGGCTGGACATAGGCCGCAGCCCAAGGCCGCGCCCCCAATGCGCGCAGTGTTGTGGCGGGGTGAAATGTGCCTGCGCCCACTTCCATATCATAAGGTTGCAGGATGGCGCAGCCCTGCGCGGCCCAGTAGTTTTGCAGCCGCAGGATGATCTCCTGAAAGCTTTTGGGCAATTGTGATGGAGAATCAGAGCACTCTTGCATGGCCGCCTCTTGTCTTGCGCGCAGTTTTTCTTAAAGCTTGGCTTCAATAGGCAAGCTGCCGCACAGGGTCAACGGACAAACCGGTATGAATGGCCCGCAGGTGTTGCGCTGAACTGAATTTGAAAAGGACTGCAAGATATGGGTTTAACGATTTGCCGCATGGGCGTCTGGGCGGCGATGGCCATTGTTGGGGCCGTAATCGGGTTGGGGGCAGCGCAGGCACAAGACCAGCGCTGGTTACAGATAGAAGCCCATCGTGATCTTGATATCGCGCTGGATCGTGCAATTACGCTGGATCGCGCTTTGGGCAATGTGGTCGGGTTTCGACTGCCCAGCGATTGGGTGGCGCTCAGCCTTGGCCCGTTCGAGAGTGAGACAGACGCTTTCGCGCTGCGCAGACAATTGCGCGCGCAGGGGGTTATTCCGGCTGATGCCTTTATCAGCAATGGGTCGGATTATCTGGTGCAGGTTTTCCCGCAAGACGGGAGTGCGCGCAGCCCTGTGTTCATGGCCCCGGCCGCGCCAGATGCCGACCCGGTGCCAGAGACGATGCCAGAGCCGGAGGGTGTACTTGCCCCAGAGCCTGAACCACAGCCAGAGCCAGAGCCAGAGCCGGAACCGGAAGAAACCCTTGCGCAGGCGCAGGCCGCAGAACGCTTGCTTGATCGCGATGCACGGGCCGAATTGCAGACAGCCTTGCAATGGTTTGGCTTTTACACCCTGTCGATTGATGCGGCCTTTGGCCCCGGCACCCGCCGTTCCATGAGTGCATGGCAAGAGGCGCAGGGCGATCCGGCAACAGGTGTTCTGACCACGCGCCAGCGAGATGCCCTGCTAGGCGCTTACCGCGCCGAACTGGCCGCGCTGGGCATGCAAACCGTGCGTGATGAATTGGCCGGGATCAGCATTGATCTGCCCTTGGCGCTGGTGCAGTTTGATCGCCATGAAACCCCCTTCGCCAAATATGGCGCGCGCAATGACAGCGGGGTTCAAGTGCTGCTTATCAGCCAGTCGGGCACGCAGGCCACATTGTTTGGCCTGTATGAGATCATGCAGTCGCTGGAAATCGTGCCGCTGGAAGGGCGGCGCGAGCGCAGCCAGAATTCCTTTTTACTTACAGGGCAAAGCGACACCCTACGCTCGCACAGCTTTGCACAGTTCCGCAATGGCGAGGTGAAGGGTTATACCCTTGTGTGGACACCGGATCGGGACGCACAGATGGCGCGTGTTTTGCCGATGATGCAATCAAGTTTCGCCACATTCAGTGGCGCTTTGCCGGAAAGTGCCGGGCCTCTCAGCGCGGTGGCGCGCGCCGATTTGCTGGCCGGGCTTGCGCTGCGGCGGCCTGATTTCTCGCGCTCCGGCTTTTTTGTGGATGCCACAGGCACAGTGCTCACGACATCGGATGCCGTGGCGCAATGTGGCCGCGTGACGATTGATGAGGCCTATGAGGCGCGGGTCTTGCGCCGGGATGATGCTTTGGGGTTGGCCGTGCTGAAGCCGGAAACGCCGCTTGTGCCTTTGGCTTTTGCCCAGTTCCATGACCGCGCGGCGGCATTGGGCGCAGAGATCACGATTGCAGGGTTCTCGTTCGAGGATGCAATGGCGCGCCCAATCCTGACCTTTGGGCGCATTGAGGCGTTGGAGGGCTTGAATGGCGAAAGCGACAGGCTGCGCCTGAGTGCCGAAACCCGCCCCGGTGATCTGGGCGGCCCTGTCTTTGGGGCGAATGGGGCTGTTATCGGGCTGTTGTCTGGCCAGCCGCAAGACGGGGCGCGGCTGTTGCCAAGCGATGTGAATTTCGCTGTCAATGCTGCGGCGATAACGGCATTTCTGCGCGCCGCCAATATATCAACTGGCACATTGCGCGAGGATGTCTTTGTCCCGCCAGAGCGTCTGACACGGATTGCAGGCGATCTGACAGTTCTTGTCTCTTGCTGGAACTGATTGGCCGGACGCTACCACGGCCATGCCCCGGCATAGCTGTGGTGGCGATAACAAATTCTTGAGTTTTCAGCGCATAAGCCTATGCTGCGCCGCAGCTTGAGAGAGTATCAGATGCCCAAATACCTGACGCTGACGGATTACGCCCAGATTACCGGCTCTGCGCCGATAAAACGGCAGTCGCATGGCTGGCGGGCCAAATGCCTGCAACGGCTGGTGCGGCTGGACATGCCTGTACCGCAAACGATTGCGCTGTCTTTCGCCGTGGTGCGCGAGATTGCGACAGGCGCGCAGATGAACCTGCGCCACCTTCTGTCACATTTTCCGCAAGGGCAGTTGTTGTCGGTGCGCCCTTCGGCAGAGCATCCGCAATGGGGCGGGCCTGCGGCGATTTTGAATATCGGCATGAATGACGAAAAACATGCTGAAATCGCCGCGCTTTACGGTGAGCCTGTCGCCACAGACATGTATTTGCGCTTTGTGCAGTCTTATGCGGCCCATGTGGCCCATCTTGATCCCGATATGTTTGATGCGACAGAGCCATCCTTGCCCGCGCTGCAAGCGGCGCTGCGCGATTTCGAGGTTGAAACGGATGATCCCTTCCCGCAATCGCCTGCGCAGCAATTGGCGGATGTGCTGCGCTCTATGGCGCGGGCATGGGAGGGCACATCGGCGCGGCTGCTGCGCCAAGCCAAGGGGGCACCCATGGAGGCCGGGCTGGGGCTGGTGGTGCAGGCCATGGCCGGGGGCATTGGCGCTGGCGAAAGCGGCGCGGGGCTGATCCGCTTCATAGATGCCGAGACAGGCGCGCAACAGGTGACAGGGCGCTTCAAGTCGCGGGGCCTGCATGGGCTGGAGGCGATGGGCGAGGGGGCCGATGTGCTGTATCTGACGCGCGACAAGCGCGGCCCGTCACTGGAGGAACGCTGCCCGGAGGCCTTTGCCGAATTGCTGCGCCACGGTGAATTTGCCCGCAAACGCCTGCGCGAGGAGATGGAGATCGAATTCACGCTGGATGATGGCAAACTGTGGGTGCTTGATGCTGTAACCGTCCAGCGCTCGTCGCGGGCCTCGGTGCGGGTGGCGGTTGATCTGGCCAATGAGGGGATTATCGAACGTGATGAGGCCCTGATGCGCATTGCCCCCAAAGCGCTGAGTGAATTGCTGCACAGGCAGGTTGATCCGCGTGCCCGCAGTGATGTGTTTGTGCGCGGCATTGCCGCCAGCCCCGGTGCCGCGCGCGGGCGGGTGGTGTTCAGTTCTTCCGCCGCGCAATCCTGCGCCGCGCGCGACGAGCCGTGTATTCTGGTGCGGCGCGAAACAACGCCTGAAGATATCCGTGGCATGCATGTGGCCCAAGCCGTGATCACTGAACGCGGCGGCATGACCAGCCACGCTGCCGTGATTGGCCGGGGCTTGGGCGTGCCCTGTGTGGTGGGCGCATCAAGCATGCAGATTGACGAGCGGCGCAAAACCGTGCGCGCAGGCAATATAGAGCTGTCAGAGGGTGATATCCTGACAGTGGACGGCACGAATGGGCTGGTGTTGTTGGGAGAGGTCAATCTGCTGGAGCCTGCGTTGGATGACCGCTTTGTCACGCTTCTGGATTGGGCCGATGCGCGGCGCGATATTGGCATTCGCGCCAATGCCGATACCCCCGCAGATGCCCGTATCGCGCGCGAATTCAAGGCGCAGGGGATTGGCCTGTGCCGCACGGAACATATGTTCTTTGAGGATGACCGCCTGACCCTGATGCGTGAGATGATCTTTGCCGATACGCCAGAAGACAGGTCAGATGCGCTGGGCCGCCTGTTGCCCATGCAGCGCGATGATTTTATCGAATTGTTTGAAATCATGCAGGGCCAGCCTGTATGCATTCGCCTGTTTGATCCGCCCTTGCATGAATTCCTGCCCCATTCCAAGGACGGGCTGCGCTTTCTGGCTGATGCGCTGAACAAGCCCCTGTCCGAGATCACCCGCCGCGCCGAGGCATTGTCGGAATTCAACCCGATGTTGGGCATGCGGGGCGTGCGGTTGGGGGTGACGATCCCGGAGATTTACGAAATGCAGGTGCGCGCCATTTTCGAGGCCACGGTAGAACTGACGCGCCGCGCCACACCTGTTATTCCCGAAATCATGATCCCGCTGGTTTCGGCCATGCGGGAAGTGGAGCTGGTGAAATCGCGCATAGATGCGATTGCCGCGACTGTGCGCTCGCGCCTTGGGATGGATTTTGATTACCGGATCGGGGTGATGGTGGAAACGCCGCGCGCCGCCCTGCGGGCCGGGGATATCGCGCTGCATGCCTCGTTTTTGTCATTCGGCACGAATGACCTGACCCAGATGACCTATGGCCTGTCGCGCGATGATGCCGGGCGGTTCATGTCGGAATATGTGAAACAGGGCGTGTTTCCTGAAGACCCGTTTCATACGCTGGATGTGGAAGGCGTGGGCGAATTGCTGAAAATCGGCGCATCGCGCGGGCGCAAGGCGCGTGATGATCTGACATTGTCTA
>JAIUNA010000215.1 GCA_022565265.1 Roseinatronobacter sp.
ATCGATGAATTGAAGCGCGCGGCAGATGATATGAGCGAGGCGGAAATTGCCCGCGCGCGCGCCCAGATGAAAGCCGGGCTGCTGATGGGGCTGGAAAGCCCTTCTGCGCGGGCCGAACGTCTGGCAAAGCTGATGTCCATCTGGGGCCGTGTGCCCGATATCTCGGAAGCGATTGCCCGGATTGATGCTGTCACCGCGCAAGGCACGCGCGATCATGCGCAGGGGCTGCTTGCCCGTTCCGGGATGGCGCTGGCGCTCTATGGCCCGATAGAGCGCGCGCCCCGGCTGGCGCAACTCAGCGAGAGGTTGGCGGCCTGATGCTGGGATTGCGCGGCAAAGTCTGGATCGAGACAGAGCGCCTGATCCTGCGCTTGCCGCAACATGCCGATTTTCGCCAATGGGCGGAGTTGCGCCGCCATTCGGCGGGGTTTCTGACCCCGTGGGAGCCGACATGGTCGGATGATCATCTGACGCGGCGGGCCTTTACCAACCGTGTCAGTTGGGCGGCGCGCTGTTATCGCAATGATACGGCCCTGCCGCTGTTTCTGATCCGAAAGGGCAATGATTCGCTTGTCGGGGCGATTACGCTGGACAATATCCGCCGTGGCCCGGCGCAGGCTGGCACGCTGGGCTATTGGGTGGGCGCGCCTTTTGTGCGCCAAGGCTATATGCGCGAAGCCATTGGCGCAGTGGTGCATCATGCGTTTACAGTGATGGATCTTTCCCGCATTGAAGCCGCGTGCCTGCCGGAAAATGTGGCTTCGCGCGGGGTGCTGGAACGCGCGGGCTTCAAATATGAAGGTGTGGCGCAAAGCTATTTGCAGATTAACGGGCGTTGGCGCAACCATGTGCTTTATGCCAGTCTGCGCCATGATCGGCGGGGGAGAACAGATGCGGGCCTGTAGCGCGCCATGGCAGGGGCGCCAGAGCGCGCCCGCCCACCCACCCTTGGGGCCGCGGCTGCGCCGCAGCCCCTCGCGCGCTCTGGCGCCCCTGCCTTCCCTCCGTGTGAGGGGCGCATGCTGACACCCTGTTCGCCCCCCTTTCTCGATGATCTGGCCGCGCAACTGCCCCCCGACACATTGCGCCCCCCGGAGGCACGCCATCTGCAAGAGCCGCGTGGGCGCTGGCAAGGGCAGGCGGGCGCGCTGGCCTTGCCGCGCAGCACGCAAGAGGTGGCGTTGATCCTGCGCGCCTGCCATGCTGCGGGCGTTGGGGTTGTGCCCTATGGTGGCGGCACGGGCCTTGTGGGCGGTCAGGTGGCAGCGGGTTCGGTATGCCCCTTGATCCTGTCACTGGAGCGTATGGCCGCCATTCGCGCAGTCTATCCATCCGAGAATGTGCTGATTGCCGAGGCCGGGGTGATTTTGGCCGATGTCCAGAAAGCGGCAGACGCGGTGGAGCGGCTGTTTCCTCTCTCGCTGGCCTCGGAGGGATCGGCGCGGATCGGGGGCTTGCTGGCCTGCAATGCTGGCGGGGTGAATGTGCTGCGCTATGGCAATGCGCGCGATCTGGCCCTTGGGCTGGAGGTGGTTTTGGCCGATGGCCAGATCTGGCACGGGCTGAAGCGCTTGCGCAAGGATAACACGGGCTATGATCTGCGCCATCTGATGATCGGATCGGAAGGTACGCTTGGCGTGATCACCGCTGCAAGCCTGCGGCTTGCCCCGCGCCCGGCCCGCCAAGGTGCGGCCCTTATGGTCGTGCCAGACCCGGAGGCCGCCTTGCGCCTTTTGGCGCTGGCACAGGCGCGCATGGGCGATGGCATTTCCGCCTTTGAGTTGATCGGCGCGATGGGGCTGGAGTTTCTGGCCCAGACCATGCCGCAAATCCGCCAGCCCTTTGCGCAGCCCCCCGCTTGGATGGTGCTGATTGATCTGGGCCTGCCCGCCGGCTTGGCCCCAGATGCGGCGCTGGAAGAGCTGTTTGCCGAGGCCCATGACCAAGGGCTGGTGCTGGACGGGGTGATTGCCGCAAGCCTTGCACAACGCGCCGAATTCTGGGCCGTGCGCGAGGCGATCCCAGAGGCGAACCGCCATATCGGCGCAATTTCCAGCCATGACATCTCTTTGCCGCTGTCAGAAATCCCTGTTTTCATCACACGCGCTGGCCCGGCGCTTGCGCGGATCAATGACTACCGGATCAATTGCTTTGGCCATCTGGGCGATGGCAATTTGCATTACAATGTTTTCCCTGTTCCCGGCCGCACGCGCGCCGACCATGAAGCCGAGCGCGACGCGATCAAAGCCTGTGTGCATGATCTGGTGCATGAGATGGGCGGCTCTGTCAGCGCCGAGCATGGGGTGGGACGCCTGAAAACCGCCGATCTGGTGAAATATGGCGACCCGGTGAAACTGGCCGCCATGCGCGCCATCAAGGCGGCACTTGATCCCAAGGGCATCATGAATCCCGGTGCTGTTTTAGCCCAAGGTAAAATGCAGCGCGAATAACACCGCCGCGCCCCCAAAAATTGTAAGGGTGGCATTCTTTGTCCAGAAACTGATAGCAATCGTGGCCATCGCTGCGGCCAGACGCACGCCATCCAGTGTGCCGCCTGTCGCTTGGGGGAAAAGGATCATGGGCGTGATCATGCCCGGCATCACCGCCACAGCCGTATAGCGCAAATGGCGCAGTACCCATTCGGGCAGATCGCGATTGCCGATAATCCCCAGAAAGGACAACCGAAGCAGGTAAGAGCCAAGCCCCAGCCCGATGATAATCGTCCAGATCTGGGTCGTGGTCATGCTCATGGCATCTGCCTCGCACGCATCCGGCGTTCCACTTCGGCCCCGGCCATCATCGCCAGCAGTGCCGCAACCAACAGGCCCAGATTGAAAGGCAAAAACGCAAAGGCCAACACCCCAAGAATTGACACAAGCGCCGCCACCACATGCGCGGCACTGCGCAGCATGGGCACAATCAGCGCCAGAAAGGTGATCGGCACGGCAAAATCTATCGGCAGCCCCGCCGGGATGGCCGTTCCCAGAACCGCGCCCCCCCATGTGGCGAGATACCACAAGGGGCAAATTGGCGTCACAACCCCGAAGTAATACGCCATTTTCTGCGCCGGGCGCATATCGGGGGTGTTTTCATATTTCAGGATTGCGGCTGCATAAGCCTGATCCACCATGAAATAAGACACCGCCCCGCGCTTCCACCACGAGATTTTGCCCAGATGTGGCGCGAGAGAGGCCGAATACATCGCCATGCGCAGATTGACCGCCAGTGCTGCGACCAGAACAATCAGAACCGGTGCATTCTCGACCATCATCTGGACGGCCACAAATTGCGCCGCCCCCGCGATCACCAGTACCGAAAACCCCATCACCTGCGCCAGATTAAGCCCGGCCTCGGTAGCAACAACGCCAAAGACCGCGCCAAAGGGGATGATGACCAGAATGAACGGTGTGGCATCGCGGAAGCCTTGCCAATATTCGCGGGAAAGAGCCATGCGATGGGAACCCCATATATCAGCGCTGCCACAACAGGTGCGGGCAAGTTTATTCACATATGAAATGACTAGCCAAGGGGGCTACAAGTTGCAAGACGCTGCGTTCTGGCTGTGGCTGCGGGCAGCATCTGGCGCGCCTTGGGGGCACGCGAGATACCAAAGCGCAATACGTTATTTGAACTCGATGGACAGGATTTCATAGCTGCGCGTCCCGCCGGGGCTGCGCACATCCACGCTGTCACCTTCATCCTTGCCAATCAGCGCGCGGGCAAGGGGGGATTTCACGTTCAAAAGCCCCTTTTCCAGATCTGCTTCGGGTTCGCCGACAATCTGATAAATGCGCTCTTCCTCGGTGTCTTCATCGATGATTTTCACGGTCGCGCCAAATTTGACAGAGCCGGAAAATTTCGTCGGATCAATCACTTCGGCGCGCGCCAGCACGGATTCCAATTCCTTTATGCGCCCTTCAATGAAGCTCTGCTTTTCGCGTGCGGCATGGTATTCGGCATTCTCCGACAAATCGCCATGCTCGCGCGCTTCCGCAATGGCGCGGATGATCGCGGGCCGCTCTTCTGATTTCAGCTTGCGCAATTCAGCGTCAAGTATCTGCTGACCGGCACGGGTCAGGGGCAGTTTTTCCATTTTTGTCCCCTCGCACTATAAAAAAGACCGCCCGCGGCAGGGCCGGGGCTGTCATAGCTCTTGGTTCTATCTGAACGCACCTGCCGCCGGATTGCAAGAAGAATGCGCGCCCGACTTGCAGTTGGCAAAGCTGCGTATCTGTGTCGCATCTCTATGCTGCAATGCCGCGTTGGCATTGACCATCCTGCCAGCCCTGGGCTAGGTGTTCTGACGAAAGAAAATATCAGACACGCCCTGCCACGCGCAAGAACAGGAGCCGCCATGCCCGAACTAGCCCGCGAAGCCATGGAATATGATGTCGTTATCGTCGGGGCAGGGCCTGCGGGCCTGTCTGCCGCGATCCGCCTCAAGCAACTGGACGCCGATCTTTCGGTCGTGGTGCTGGAAAAAGGCTCTGAGGTGGGGGCGCATATCCTGTCGGGCGCTGTGCTCGATCCGTGCGGGCTGGATGCGCTGATCCCCGATTGGAAAGCGCGCGGCGCGCCCATTACTGTGCCTGTCAAGAAAGACAATTTCTATATGCTGGGCGAGGCCGGGCAAATCCGCGTGCCCAATTGGCCCATGCCGCCCCTGATGAACAATCACGGCAATTACATTGTTTCGATGGCCAATGTCTGCCGCTGGATGGCCGAACAGGCCGAGGCGCTGGGAGTAGAAATTTTCCCCGGCATGGCATGTTCTGAACTGGTCTATGAGGGCGCGCGCGTCAAAGGCGTTGTTGCGGGCGAATTTGGCAAAAACCCCGATGGCACCCCCGGCGAAGGCTATGAGCCGGGAATGGAGCTGCATGGTAAATATGTGTTCCTGTCCGAGGGCGTGCGCGGCTCTCTGGCGAAAGAGGTGATGGCGAAATATGATCTTGCCAAGGGCAAAGAGCCGCAGAAATTCGGCCTTGGCATGAAGGAAATCTGGGAAATAGACCCGGAAAAACACCGCGAAGGCACTGTGACCCACACAATGGGCTGGCCCTTGGGCAAGAATGCAGGCGGCGGCAGCTTCATTTACCATATCGACAATAACCAAGTATATATCGGTTTTGTCGTGCATCTGAATTATGAAAACCCCTATCTTTCGCCCTATCAGGAGTTTCAGCGCTTCAAGCATCATCCGATGGTGGCGGAATTGCTCAAAGGCGGCAAGCGCGTGGCTTACGGGGCGCGCGCCATTTCCGAGGGGGGCTATCAATCCATCCCGAAAGTTACCTTCCCCGGTGGCGTGCTTCTGGGCGGCTCTGCCGGGCTGGTGAATGTGCCGCGCATCAAGGGCAATCATAACGCCATGCTGTCAGGCAAGGCGGCGGCGGAGGCCGCGTATGCCGCCATCAGCGCGGGGGGCGCGGGCGATGCACTGGCCGAGTATGAGCAAGAGTTGCGCGCAGGCCCGAT
>JAIUNA010000216.1 GCA_022565265.1 Roseinatronobacter sp.
GATATTGGTGGGCGCAACCGCGCCGCGCGATCCTTATGGCAGTCGCCGCGCTGTTGATCTTTATGATGCCAAGGCCGATGCAGAGGCCGTGCTGGCCGCCATTGGCGCGCCTGCAAAATTCCAGATCACGCGCAATCTGCCGGGCTGGTTCCATCCGGGGCGGGCCGGGGTGATCTGCCTTGGCCCGAAACTGCCAATGGCGGTGTTTGGCGAATTGCACCCCAAGATCATCAAAGCCTATGATCTGAAAGGCCCGGTTGTGGGCTTTACCGTCTTTGTGGAAAACCCGCCCTATCCCAAGGTGCGCAAAACCACGCGCCAGCCGTTGGTCACAAGCGCGCTGCAAAGCGTAGAGCGTGACTTCGCCTTCATTCTGGATGCGCAGGTAGAGGCGCTGAATATCGTCAATGCCGCCGCCGGGGCCGATAAGGCACTGATTACAGGCGTGCAGGTGTTTGATGAATTCACCGGGCCAAAGGCTGCGGCGCAATTTGGCGAGGGGCGCAAATCCGTGGCCATTTCGGTGCGGCTGCAACCTGTAGAGCGCAGCTTGACAGAAGAAGATCTTGACGCGATCAGCCGCAAGATTGTGGAGAAGGTGGAAAAAGCCACAGGCGGCACGCTGCGCGCGGGCTAAAGGCAATGACTACAGGGTGCGCGCCATCGCGCACCCTGCGTATTTTATTAGCGCAGGATAGACCGCCCCGCATAAAGCGCGGTTTCGCCAAGCATTTCTTCAATGCGGATCAGCTGGTTGTATTTTGCCAGCCGGTCAGAGCGCGCAAGGCTGCCTGTCTTGATCTGCCCGCAATTTGTGGCCACGGCCAAATCGGCGATGGTGGCATCTTCCGTCTCGCCTGAGCGGTGCGACATGACGCTGGTCATGCGCGCACGATGCGCCATGTCGACCGCGGCGAGGGTTTCTGGCAATGTGCCGATCTGGTTTACCTTCCCCAGCAGCGAATAGCCGCAGCCCTTGGCAATCCCTTCAGCCAGACGCGCGGGGTTGGTGACAAACAGATCATCGCCCACCAGTTGCACCGTGTTGCCAAGGGCCTCTGTCAGCAGTTTCCAGCCATCCCAGTCATCCTCGGCGCAGCCATCCTCGACGCTGATGATGGGGTAATCTGCGCAAAGCTTGGCCAGATAGGCCACATTCTCTGCCGGGGTCAGTGACAGGCCCTCGCCCACCATTTCATATTTGCCGCCTTTGAAATACTCGGTCGCGGCACAATCCAGCGCGAGATAGATATCTTCGCCGGGGCGGTAGCCCGCCTTTTCAATGCTGCGCAGGATGAAATCCAGCGCATCGCGGGTGCTGGAGAGGTTGGGCGCAAAGCCCCCCTCATCGCCAATGCCAGTAGACAGGCCCGCGCCGGAGAGTTCCTTTTTCAGCGTGTGGAACACTTCGGCCCCCATGCGCACGGCCTCGCGTATATTGCTGGCCGCGACAGGCATGATCATGAATTCCTGAATATCAATCGGGTTATCGGCATGTTCGCCGCCATTGATGATATTCATCATCGGCACAGGCAAGGTGCGCGCCGATGTGCCGCCCACATAGCGGTAAAGCGGCTGGCTGGAATATTGCGCGGCAGCCTTCGCCACGGCCAGAGAGACCCCCAGGATGGCATTCGCCCCCAAGCGCGCCTTGTTGGGCGTGCCGTCCATCTCGCACATGGCGCTGTCAATCGCCACTTGTTCGGTAGCATCAAACCCCACCAGCGCCTCGGCCAATTCGCCATTCACGGCCGCCACGGCGCCCAGCACGCCTTTGCCCATATAGCGGGCCTTGTCACCATCGCGCCGCTCTACAGCCTCATGCGCGCCGGTAGAGGCCCCAGAGGGCACAGCCGCGCGGCCCATGGTGCCATCTTCAAGGTAGACATCCACCTCTACCGTGGGGTTGCCCCGGCTATCCAATATCTCGCGGCCAATAATGTCGATAATCGTGCTCATGCGCTGTCCCTTATGTGTTGTGTCGGGGTTTGCGCTTGCTATAGCCTGTGGCGCGGCCATATTCCAGTGCTCGCCATTGCACAAAAGCGCCCCATAGTTCAGTGGCCGCTGGTCAAAACCGGCAGATATGCGGCGCGGCCGGGGCTAGGCGGCTTTCGTCTCGCGCCACAAGGTAAAGAGGCCCGCCGCCACAATAAGGCTCGCACCGACCAATGTCAGGGCATCTGGCCGTTCGCCAAAGGCCAGCACAGCCACGATCAGTGCGAATAACATCCGGGAATAGCGAAACGGCGTGACAAAGGACAATTCTCCCACCCGCATAGAGGCCACCAGCGCATAATAGGAGAGCACACCCACCCCCAATGTCAGCGCCAAGGTGGCTGATTGTGCAACTGTGGTGACGATGGGCGGCTCTTTCATGGCCACCATCACAATGATACCGGCCGGTACAAGCATGGCAAAGGCCCAACTGGAAATCTGGGTGCTGGAAACCGTACGAGGGATAACGCGGGTGGCCAGATCGCGCCCGGCCAGCCCGATTACCCCGATTACCGCAAAGACAGAGGCCGTTTCGAATGCCGACATGCCGGGCCGCAGGATCAAAAGCATGCCCGCAAAGCCCACCGCAATCGCGCTCCAACGCCGCCAACCCACCTTTTCGCCCAGAAACAGCACTGCACCCAAGGTGACAAGCAGAGGCGCTGATTGCAGGATGGCCGAAGCGGTGGCAAGGCTGCCAAGTACAAAACCCAGTACAAATCCGATTGTCCCAATCATTTCGGCCAGATTGCGCAGCAAAAGCGCGGGTGTCAGCAGGGCGGGGCTAAGGATTTGCTGCCCATTGCGACGGGCGATCGTCCCGAACATGATGGCCCCGCCGAAGCCCAGCAACATCAGAATCTGCCCCACAGGGACTGTCCCGGCGAGAAGCTTGATCAACATATCCTCCAGCGCGAAACCGGCCATGGCAAGCACCATCAGCAGCGCGCCGCGCAGATTGTCGGACATGGAGGTATTCCTTCACAGGTTAACAAGCGCAGGGCTATCGCGAAACCTGTGCCGTTAAAAGCGAAAAGCGCGCCCCGTGGGGCGCGCTTTGCTGTCCGGCCCTTGGGCTGGATCAGTCTTCCTTGGCCGCGCGCTTGATGGGCGCCCAAAGTTGCTTGTTGCTCAGATAGAGCAGCGCCGCCAGAACCGACAGGAAGATCACGCCAACAAAGCCAGCGCGCTTGCGTTCCATCATCTTGGGTTCGGCTGTCCACATCAGAAAGGCCGCAACATCCTTGGCCATCTGTTCTTCTGTGGCTGGTGTGCCATCCTCATAGAACACCATGTCATCAAACAGGATTGGCGCCATGGAAACCCAGCCATCATAGGCTTTGTTGTAGTAAAAGACCGAACCTGCCTGAAACTCTTCCTCGCCAGTATAGCCGGTCAGGAAAGAGGCGATATATTCCGCCCCGCCCAGACCCCGGAACAACTGGTTCAGACCAAGCCCATAGGGGCCTGCAAAACCCACCCGTGCCTTTGCCATCAGGCTTAGATCGGGTGCGCCTTCGAATTGCGATTCAGGGAAGTGATCGGGGCCGCCAGCCGTGCGCCAGTCGCGCAATTCTGGATCCCAAACCTCATACATCTCTGCAAAGGCGCGCATCTGGTCATCAGGCAGTTCCGGGCCATTGCGGTCGCTCAGTGTGCGGAAAGGCACGAATTGCAGCCCGTGGCAGGATGAACATACTTCGTGATACACCTGCAACCCGCGTTGCAGCTGGTTGCGGTCATAGGTTCCGAATGGCCCTTCAAAGGAAAAGCTGAAATCGGTGATCTCTCCCAACCCCCCGGCCGAGATGGCCGGGGTAGCTGCGAGGGTTGCCGCCGTGAGTGCGGAAGCAGCGAGTTTTCTGAACATCATATCTCTCCTGTTTTCCGTGTTCACTCTGCCGGGATCGGCTCTGCCGAGGGGCCGTTGCCGCCGGAGGATTTCTTCTTCAAGCTGTTCTTGAAGTCTTCCTCGATGGTTGCAGGCTGGGGCAGTGGTTTTTCGATCACGCCAAGGATGGGCAGGATCACAAGGAAATAACCGAACCAATAGGCAGTGCCGATCAGGGCGATGGTTGTGTAAATCCCTTCTGCCGGCATGGCACCTGCCCACATCAGCACGAAGAAATCGATCACCAGCAGCCAGAACCACCACTTGAACATCGGGCGGTAGCGGCCAGAGCGCACTGAAGATGTATCCAGCCAGGGCACCAGCGCCATCACGAAGATGGAGGCAAACATTGCCAGAACACCGAAGAAGGCGGCGTCAATGATCCCGAAGGACAGCCAGTTTGCGGCAATTACGATCCACACATCTGCTGTGAAGGCGCGCAGGATTGCATAGAAGGGCAAGAAGTACCATTCCGGCACGATATGCGAGGGCGTAACCAGCGGGTTGGCCTCGATATAGTTGTCGGCATGGCCCAGATAGCCGGGCATGAAGCCCACCAGCGCCCAGAAACCGGCAAGGATAAGAACCAGTGCGAACAGATCCTTGATCACGAAATAGGGCCAGAAGGGCAATGTGTCTTTTGCGGCTTCTTCTTTCGATGTGCGGCGCACATCAACGCCTGTCGGGTTGTTGTTGCCTGTCGTGTGGAAGGCCCACACATGCAGGATCGACAGGCCCAGAATGACGAAAGGCAACAGGTAATGCAGCGAGAAGAAGCGCGTCAGCGTTGCATTGCCCACGGCAGGCCCACCCAGAAGCCATGTTTGCAGCGGCTCGCCAATGCCGGGAATCGCGCCAAACAGGCCGGTAATCACGGTGGCACCCCAGAAGGACATCTGGCCCCATGGCAGCACATAGCCCATGAAGGCTGTGGCCATCATCAGCAGATAGATCAGCATACCGATGATCCATGTGATCTCGCGCGGGGATTTGTAGCTGCCGTAATACAGGCCACGGAAGATGTGGATATAGACAGCGGCAAAGAACAGCATCGCGCCGTTCTGGTGCAGATAGCGCAGCATATGCCCGCCATTCACGTTGCGCATGATATGCTCAACGCTTGCAAAGGCCAGATCGGCTTGCGGTGTGTAATGCATCACCAGCACAATGCCGGTCACGATTTGCAGCACAAGGCAGAAGAACAGAACAATCCCCCAAATCCACATCCAGTTCAGGTTTTTGGGTGTGGGGATCATGATTGTGTCATAGATCAGCCCGACAATCGGCAGACGACGATGCATCCACTTCTCGGCATTTGTCTTGGGCTCGTAATGGTCGTGTGGAATTCCTGACATGCGTCGCCTCTCCCTTAGCCGAGCTGAATGGTCGTGTCGTCAACGAAGCTGGCAACCGGAATATGCATGTTTTCCGGGGCCGGGCCGCGACGCATACGCCCTGCTGTGTCGGAAGGCGGCCCGTTCCAGGGGCTGCACCACCCCCCGAAATCGC
>JAIUNA010000217.1 GCA_022565265.1 Roseinatronobacter sp.
CATCTTGGCATAAATATCGACGGGGGTGCGGGGGCAGTCCGCCCCCGCGTGGTTTTTGTGATTTGCGCGCAGTACAAAGGGGGGGATTTTTTTACATTTTTGGAATGTTGCGGCCAAGGTCTGCCGTGAATCGGAAAATTTTTTATTTATTCGGCATTTAAATTGTAAAATTTACTTATAAAATTCCATATATGGCAATTTTATGGGAAAAAGTTCTATACTGTTGCGAGGTCTGGAAGGAGTCGGCCATGCAGCATTTTCCTGTTTTTCTGGATATGGCCCGCGCGCGGGTTGTCATCGGTGGTGGCGGTGAAATCGCGCTTGCCAAGCTGCGCCTGTTGCTGAAAACCCAAGCACAGATCACGCTTTGCGCGCCTGATATCCTGCCAGAGATTGCCGCTTTTGCCCCGCGCATCACGCTGGTGCGCCGCCCGCTTCTGGGCTGCGATCTGGGGGGGGGGCGGCTGGTTTATGCGGCCACGGGCATTGCGCGCGAAGATGCCCGGATCGCGGCATTGGGGGCGCGGGCAGGGGCTTTGGTCAATGTGGTCGATAATCTGGAGGCGAGTGATTTTATCACCCCTGCGATTGTTGATCGCGCGCCTGTGGTTATCGCCATCGGCACAGAGGGCGCGGCGCCCGTGCTTGTGCGCAAGATCAAGGCGCAGCTTGAGGCCGCGTTGCCGCAATCGCTGGGGGTGCTTGCCCGGATTGGCAAACGCTTTCGGGCTATGGCCGAGCATCTGCCTCAGGGCGCGCGGCGGCGGGATTTCTGGGCCGAGTATTACGACACTATAGGCCCGCGTGCCTTTGTCTCTCGCGGAGAGTTTGGGGTTGAAACCGCGCTTGATGCGCTGCTTGCGCGCCATCTGGATGCAGCACCTGCCAAAGGGCATGTCGATTTTGTCAGTGCAGGCCCCGGCGACCCGGAGCTTCTGACATTGAAAGCGCGCGCGCTTTTGGATCGGGCCGATGTGGTCATCCATGACCGGCTGGTTACAGCCGAAATTCTGGAACTCGCGCGGCGCGAGGCGCTGTTGATTTCTGTTGGCAAAGAGGGCTTCGGCCCGTCTACGCCGCAAGCCGATATTCACCGCCTGATGATCGCCCATGCCGGGGCGGGGGCACATGTGGTGCGGCTGAAGGGGGGCGATGCCTCAGTTTTCGGGCGGCTGGATGAAGAGACCTCAGCTTTGAGCGCGGCAGGGATAGAGTGGCAGGTTGTCCCCGGTGTCACTGCGGCCTCTGCTGCGGCGGCCAGCATTGGCCAAAGCCTGACCAGCCGGGGGCGCAACCGCGCGCTTCGTTTGATCACGGCGCAAGACATGCAGGGCTATGCAGATCAGGATTGGCGCGCGCTTGCTGGGCCGGGGGCTGTAACGGCGGTTTATATGGGCAAACGCGCGGCGCGCTTTGTGCAGGGCCGGTTGTTCATGCATGGTGCAAGCCCTGATATGGCTGTCACCTTGGTGGAAAACGCCTCTCGCCCCGAACAACGCATCATCGCCACCACTCTGGCGGGCCTGCCACAACAGGCCGCCGCGCTGTCTGGCCCGGCCATCATTCTTTAGGGCCTTGCGCCCAAGGCGGCCACCGAAACCCTGCAATTTCAGGAGACCGCCCCATGACCGAACGTTTCACACCGTCTGTGCTGACAGCCAATGATCTGTTGGAGGGCGACGTTGTTTATCTTGCCGCCTCTGGTCACTGGACACGCCGCTTGCCAGAGGCGCGGCTATTTACCGATCCAGATAGTGCGGCGCTTGCGCTTGCCGCCGCGCAAGCGCAGCCCGGCAGGTTGGTCGGCGCCTATCTGGCGCCGGCGCGTCTTGGCCCACATGGCCCCGAAGCAACCCATTTCCGCGAGGCATTTCGCGCGCGCGGCCCGTCAAACTATCCCCATGGCAAACAGGCCGAGGGGCTGTGTTGATCCTGACCAAGGCCCAACACTTCCCCCCAGACGCCCAAAAAGGACAACCGCCATGTATGCCTATTCCGAATTTGACCATGCGTTTCTGAAAACCCGCAATGCCCAGTTTCGCGCGCAGGTTGCGCGCCGCCTGTCTGGTGCGTTGACAGAGGACGAATTCAAACCCCTGCGCCTGATGAATGGCCTGTATCTGCAACTCCATGCCTATATGCTGCGTGTGGCCATCCCTTATGGCACGCTCAATTCTGCGCAGATGCGCCAGCTTGCGTATATCGCGCAGCGCTGGGACAAGGGTTATGGCCATTTCACCACGCGCCAGAATATCCAGTTCAATTGGCCACGCCTGCAAGATGTGCCCGATATTCTGGATGCTTTGGCCGAAGTGGGCCTGCATGCGATCCAGACATCAGGAAATTGCGTGCGCAATGTCACTGCCGATCATTTCGCAGGGGCCGCAGCAGATGAGATTGCAGATCCCAGGCCTGTGGCGGAATTGCTGCGCCAATGGTCAACCGATCACCCTGAATTCCAGTTTCTGCCGCGCAAATTCAAGATTGCGATTACCGGCAGCCCAAATGATCGCGCAGTCACGCGCGCGCATGATATCGGCTTGCGCATGGTGCTGGAACAGGGCCAGCGCGGGTTTGAGGTGATTGTGGGCGGGGGGCTTGGCCGCACGCCCGTTATCGGCAAAGTGCTGGCCGAATTCATCCCGGAGCGTGACCTTCTGCCCTATATCGAAGCAATCCTGAGCACCTATAACAGCTTTGGGCGGCGCGATAACAAATACAAGGCGCGCATCAAAATCATGGTTAATGAGTTGGGGCTGGATGAGGTGCGCGCCCGTGTGGCCCGCCGTTTTGAAAGCCTGCGCGCGGAATGGTCGGGCGCGGATCAGGCTGTGCTGGATGATCTGCGCCGCGCCTTCGCGCCCCCGGCTTTTCGTGTCGCCCCGATCGATGGTTTCGCCGCAGCCTATCAGCGCGATCCTGTATTCCGTGCATTCGCTGATACCAATCTGGCCCCGCATTGGCAGGAGGGCTATGCAATTGTCACCATCAGTCTGAAAGCCCATGGTGCAACGCCGGGCGATGCAACTGCCGATCAGTTGCGCCTTATGGCCGATCTTGCCGAACGCTTCGGCCATGATGAATTGCGCATCAGCCATGAACAGAATGTCATTCTGCCCCATGTGCATAAATCCGATCTGCCCGCTTTGCATGGCGCACTGAAAGCGGCAGGGCTGGCCACGGCAAATGTGGGTCTGATTTCTGATATCATTGCCTGCCCCGGCATGGATTATTGCGCGCTGGCCACGGCGCGTTCCATTCCCATCGCGCAGGAAATCGCGCAACGTTTTCAGGCGCGCGAGGCTGAAATTGGTGGCATGAAGATCAAGATATCGGGGTGCATAAATGCCTGCGGCCATCACCATGTTGGCCATATCGGCATTCTGGGGCTGGATCGCGCAGGGGTGGAGAATTATCAGATCACGCTGGGGGGCGATGCCACGCAGACAGCCGCGCTTGGCGAACGCGCAGGCCCCGGCTTTGCCTATGATCAGATCATCCCGGCGCTGGAGCGGCTGGTGGATGCCTATCTTGCCGTGCGCCTTGGCCCGCAGGAAGAGTTTCTTGCAACGTTCCGCCGCCTTGGCGCGCAGCCCTTCAAGGCCGCACTTTATGAAACCGAGGGGCAAGCCGATGCTGCATGACCCGGCAAAACAGGTGGCAGCGCTGCTGCGCGATCATGTGGATAAGCCTGCGCATGACTTCTTGCAATCGGCGCTGGCGCAGCTAGGCCCGGTGGCGATGGTGTCTTCTTTCGGGGCGGATTCGGCGGTGTTGCTGCATATGCTGACGCGGATTGATCCTGCCATTCCGGTGCTCTTCATCGATACGCTGGCGCTTTTTCCTGAAACGCTGGCCTATCAACACACGCTGGCGCAGCATCTGGGGTTAAGCAATGTGCAGATCATAACGCCAGATCGCACAGCGCTTTTCGCGCGAGACCCAGAGGCGCTGTTGCACTTGGCCGATCCCGAATCCTGCTGCCAGTTGCGCAAGGCCGAACCCTTGGCGCACGCATTGCAGGGCTATGCAGGCTGGATAACCGGGCGCAAGCGCCATCAAGCCGCAACCCGCGCACTTTTGGACCGTGCCGAGTGGGAGCCGGAAACCGGGCGCATCCGCCTGAACCCGCTTGCAGATTGGGCCGCAGCAGACATTGGCGGCTATCTGGACAGACATGATCTGCCACGCCATCCACTGGTGGCGCGGGGCTATCCGTCTATCGGCTGCCAGCCCTGCACCTCGCGCGTGCTTTCAGGTGAAGATCCGCGCTCAGGCCGTTGGCGTGGAAGCGAAAAAACGGAATGCGGTATTCATTTCATCGGCGGCATGCCCCAGCGTAACCCACAAGAGGATGCAGCATGAGCGTTATTGTTACAGATCAGGGTTTTGGCCCAGATACATGGCCTGAAGCCACCCTGCCAATCGAGGCACTGGACGCAGAGCCAGCACTGAAGGCGGCCGCGCTTGATCTGCCCGGTGATCTGGAGCCAGAGGTGCTGGAGGGGCGGCTGGACAATGTGACCCATATCCGCATCAGCTTTCCCAGCTTTGCCGATGGGCGTGGCTTTACCCTTGGGCGCCAATTGCGCCGCATGGGGTTTGCAGGGCGGTTGCGCGCGCGTGGGCCTGTGATTGCCGATCAATATACAATGGCGCGGCGCGCGGGCTTTGACGAGGTGGAAATTCCCGATGCATTGGCCGCGCGTCAGTGTGAGGGGGATTGGCTGGCGCGCAGCCTGTGGGACGCGCCGGGCTATCAAAGCATTCTGAAAGGATAAAGGCTTTAAATCATGGGATTGGATGCGTCTTTTAATGTAGTTAAACCCACACCCACCTTGCCCGATGCGCAGGTGGTGACATCGGTGCGCCATTATACCGATCGCCTGTTTGCCTTTCGCTGCACCCGCCCGCAAAGCCTGCGCTTCCGGTCGGGCGAGTTTGTGATGATTGGTCTGATGGGGGAGAATGCCAAGCCCTTGTTGCGGGCCTATTCCATCGCCTCGCCCGCATGGGATGAGGAATTGGAATTTTATTCCATCAAAGTGCCCGATGGCCCGCTGACATCGCGCTTGCAGCATATCCAGCCCGGAGAGCAGATCATTCTGCGCCCAAAACCCGTGGGCACGCTGGTTCTGGATGCGCTTTTGCCCGGCAAACGGCTGTGGATGCTGGCCACTGGCACAGGAATCGCGCCTTTCGCCAGCCTGCTGCGCGAGCCGGAAACATGGGAGAAATATGAGCAGGTGATCGTGATGCATACCTGCCGTGAGGTGGCAGAGCTGACCTATGGGCGCGAATTGATCGACGCGCTGCCGGGTGACCCGCTGATTGGCGAATTGGTGGGCGACAAGTTGCGCTACTACCCCGCCACGACC
>JAIUNA010000218.1 GCA_022565265.1 Roseinatronobacter sp.
CTTTGCTGTGCTGCGCCGCCAAAGCCTGCTGGGTGATGCGCTTGCCCATGCAGCCCTGCCCGGTATCTGTCTGGGCTTCATTCTGGCGGGCGCGCGCGATCTGTCCAGCATTCTGGCCGGGGCCTTTGCCACAGGCGCACTGGCTGCGCTGGCCATGATGCTGATCATCCGGCGCAGCACGCTGAAAACAGATGCAGCACTTGGAATTGTCCTAAGCGTATTCTTCGCGGTGGGCGTGGTGCTGCTGACATTCGTGCAGGGGCAGGGCAATGCCGCCAGCGCCGGGCTTGCAACATTTCTGTTTGGGCAGGCAGCCGCCATCTTGCGCGCCGATCTTTGGGTGATGGCGGGTGTGGGGCTGGCCGCGCTGGGGGTGGTGCTGGCATTGTGGAAAGAATTCAAGCTTGTCAGCTTTGATCCCGAATTTGCCCGCGTGCAGGGCTTGCCCGTCTTCTGGCTGGAAGCGGCACTGACAGTGCTGGTGGCGCTGGCAATTGTAATGGGGCTGCAACTGGTGGGGGTGGTGCTGATGGTAGCGCTGCTGATTGCCCCTGCTGCCGCCGCGCGCCATTGCCCCCGCCCCCGGGGGCCCAGGGTGGGGTTGGCGGCGCTTTGCGGGGCGGCCGCCGGGGCGGGCGGGGCGCTTGTCAGGGCCCATGTGCGCGGGTTGGCCACGGGGCCGGTGGTGGTTCTGATTGCTACGGGGTTTGTGGTCATCTCGCTTCTGGCCGCACCGGGACGCGGGGTAATCTGGCAGGCACTGGCCGCGCGCAAGGCGCGCGCGCGCATCAGTGACAGCCGGGTGCTAAGCACCCTGCACGGGCTGGCCACGGCCCATCACAACATGCGCTATCCCGCTGAAGGGGGAATGCTGAAAACCGCGCTTGGCGCCATGCCCCGCGCGGCCCATCTGGCCGGGCTGGAAGCGCGCGGATTGATCCGCACTGTCACCCACCCGCCAGAGACAACCCCGCATTGGGAACTGACCCGCAAAGGCCATGTCGAAGCCGCCAGATTGGAAGACAAGCTGGACGACGGGCAAAACAGGGCAGAAAACAGGCCAGCAGATGCAGCCAAAGGGGCGCGCCCGTGATCACGGCATTTTTCGAATCCATCCCGGCCATGATCTTGCTGACAGGCTGCCTTGTCGGGGCCTCTGGCGCGGTGCTGGGCAGTTTTCTGGTGCTGCGGGGCAATTCCATGCTTACCGATGCGATCAGTCACTCCATCGTCTTCGGAATCATCGTTGTCTGGCTGCTGACGCGGCAAGTCTCTGGCCCTGTGCAGGTTATCGGTGCCGCCCTGACAGGGGTTCTGACCGTGGGTTTGACAGAGCTTCTGGCCCGCTCGAAACTGGTGCGGATGGATGCGGCCATCGGGCTTGTCTTTCCCGCGCTCTTTGCGGCGGGGGTGCTTTTGATCTCGCTTTATGCGCGGGATGTGCATCTGCATGTCGAAACGGTGCTTCTGGGCGAGATCGGCTTTGTCTGGCTGAATGTCTGGCCAGTTCTGGGCCAGCGCGTGCCGGTTGCAGTGGTCACTTTGGGGGTGATGCTGGTGCTGAATCTGGCCTTTGTGCTGGCCTTCTGGAAAGAATTGAAATTGGCAAGCTTCGATCCCGGCCTTGCCGCTGCGCTGGGGTTTTTGCCGGGCGTGCTGCATTATGCGCTGCTGGGCCTGACCAGCATGACAGCCGTTGCCGCCTTTGATGCCGTGGGCGCGGTGCTGTTCATTGCCTTTGTCATCGTGCCCCCGGCCACGGCCTATCTGCTTACCCAAAGGCTGTGGGCCATGATGGCGCTGGCGGTGGGGCTGTCAGTGGCGGCCTGTGTGGCGGGCTATGGGCTGGCAGTGCTATGGGATGTCTCGATCGGGGGGATGATGGCCAGCATGACAGGGGTGTGGTTTGCGCTGGCGTTTCTGTTCGCACCGGGGCGGGGGCTGGTAGCGCAGGGGCTTGCAGCCCGGCGCGGGCGGCTGGATCATGATTGCCGCGCCTTGGTGGCGCATCTGTTCACGCATCAGAACACCGACAAGGCCGCCGAGGAAAACACCTTGGGCGCGCTGGTGGCGCATCTGCGCTGGCCAGAGCCGCGCGCCCGCGCGGCTGTGCTGCGCGCGCTGGATCGTGACAGGATCGAACGGCAAGACGGGCTTCTGACACTGCGGCCCAAGGGCAGTGCCGAGGCAGAGGCGATTTTCGGCCGCACCGAAATGTCGGCGCGCTAAGGGCAAGATCGCGCCGCGCATTGCCTTGGCGCAGTGTGCCCGCAGGCTAAACCAATTCCAGCCGCGCAAGCGCAAGATCAACCCGCATTTCACGCCCAATGGCAACAAGCCCGATCCGTGACAGCCGCGCGGGTTGCACCGGCAACTCTGTGCGGTGCGGGGTGAAATCCGAAAATGGCACAAAGATTTGCACCCAACGCGCGGGTATCTGCACCTGAACGCGCCAGCTTTGCCAAACCCGCACCATATCCGGGCTGCGCAGGTGGATATTATAGTGCGCATCATTGCCATGCAGCAGCAGTGACAGGCCCGCAAAGCGCGTAGCATCCAGAACCTGCCCCTGTGGTGCCAGATCAAGCGCCATTTGCACAAAGCCGCCATTATTTGCCAAACTGACAGCGCCTGTCAGATGCAGGGCCTGCGTGCCATGGCACAGGCCACGCGTTAGCGCACCTGTGCTGACACCGCCCATCACGGTATCAGCCACATAGCGCCAGTGCTGGCCATTGGCGGCCCGCAAACCGGGGCCGCTGCCATCTTCCAAAACCATATGGCTTAGGCTTGTGGGGTGGCGGGGCTGGCCTCAGCCAGTTTGCTGGCCTGTGCGATCCAGCCATCGCGGCTGATCCGGCCTTTGAAGTTCAGGCTTTCATCAACCCATGCAATTTCAGCCTCACCCCATTTGGCAATCTGCCAGAAATGATAAATCCCCAGATCATTCAGCTTGCGTTCCAGCACAGGGCCAACGCCAGAAATCTGTTTCAGGTCATCCGCCGCCCCTTGTGGCGCGGCAAGGGCTGCGGGCTGTGTGACCAGTTCCGGGGCAGCCGCAATCGGCGAGGGCGCAGGCGCAGCCGCTACAGGTGCTGCCGCAGCTTTGGGGCTGGCATGGCCAAGCGCAGGGCCTTTGGATTTGGGCGGGGTTTCGGCAATGGTAAAGACCACCCCAACCGCAAGCGCAACAACCGCCCCAACCGCAACAGAGCCATTCCCCTCGATCCCGACAATCAGATACGACACCGCCGATGCAACCGCCCCGGCCGCAACCGCAATGGCCCAGCCGTAAAGGGGTGGTGCATTCTTCATTTCCGCATGTGGCATTCCGAAAACTCCCTTTTCTCTAACCCGTTCTGGCGCATAGGGCGCGCTAAATAACTGTAATACGATTTATACGTTTGGAAAGTGGTTCGACACCGAGCGCTTGCAACGCCGCTGTGGCAATGTGATCGGCGGTCAATTCTGCATCATGATACATCTGTTCCGGGCTGCCTTGGTCTATGAACCTGTCCGGCAATGTCAGGGTGCGGATGGCAAGCCCATGCTGCAACAGGCCCGCATTGGCCATATACTGCAACACATGCGCGCCAAAGCCCCCCTGCGCGCCCTGCTCTATGGTGATCAGCGCGGCATGGTGGCGGGCAAGCTGGGCAATGAGATCAGTATCCAGCGGTTTGGCAAAGCGGGCATCGGCGATGGTGCAGGTAATGCCGCGCGCCTCCAGCGCCTCGGCGGCGCGCATGACCTCTGGCAAATGCGCGCCGAAAGACAAAAGCGCCACGCTCTCGCCCTCTTTCAGCACGCGGCCCTTGCCGATTTGCAAGGGCACGCCCCGCGCAGGCAGATCAACGCCAGACCCTTCGCCGCGCGGGTAGCGAAAGGCAATCGGCCCTGCATCATGCGCCGCCGCTGTGGCAACCATATGCACCAGCTCAGCCTCATCGCCCGCGGCCATCACCACCATGCCGGGCAGATTGGCCAGAAAGGCCACATCAAAACTGCCTGCATGTGTGGCCCCATCGGCCCCCACCAGCCCCGCGCGATCTATGGCAAAGCGCACAGGCAGGCCCTGAAGGGCGACATCATGCACAATCTGGTCATAGCCGCGTTGCAGGAAGGTGGAATAAATCGCGCAAAAGGGCTTTAGCCCGCTGGCCGCCATACCTGCGGCAAAGGTAACGGCATGTTGTTCGGCAATGCCCACATCAAACACCCGGCGGGGAAAGCGCTGGCCCATGATATCTACGCCGGTGCCATTGGGCATGGCCGCACTTACCGCCACGATCATGGGGTCGCGCGCGGCCTCATCCGTCAGCGCGCGGCCAAAGACAGAGGTATAGCTGGGCGCATTCGCCCGCCCCTTGCTTTGCGCACCAGAGGCCACATCAAATTTTGAAACCCCGTGATATTTGCAATCGGCAGCCTCTGCGGGCGCATAGCCTTTGCCCTTCACAGTGCGCACATGGATCAGCACCGGGCCTTCGGCGCGCGCATGGGCCATGCGCAGCGTGGCCAGCAAATCGGGCATGGAATGGCCATCAATCGGGCCGATATAGGTAAAGCCCAGATGCTCGAACATGGTGGCATCGGGGGGGCCGCCACAGGCGCGGGCACGCGCGGCAAGCGCCTGTTCGCGCAAAGAATGGGGCAATGCCGCCATAAACCCCTGGGCAATCTCTGACAGGCTGGCATGGGGCATGTTCAGCCGGTTGAGATAGGTATTCATTGCTCCCACAGGGGGCGCAATGGACATATCATTGTCATTGAGGATCACAAACAGCCGCCGCCCTTCGGCGCCTGCATTGTTCAGCGCTTCATAGGCCATGCCTGCGGTGATAGAGCCATCACCGATCACGGCAATCGCATCGCCTGTGGGCTGGCCCATATCGCGGCCAATGGTAAAGCCCAGCGCCGCCGATATGCTGGTAGAGCTATGCGCCGCGCCAAACGGATCGAACACCGATTCACTGCGCTTGGTAAAGCCCGACAGCCCACCGGCCTGCCGCAGGCTTGGCATATGCTCGCGCCGGCCTGTCAGTATTTTATGCGGATAGCATTGGTGCGACACATCCCAGATCAGCTTGTCAAACGGGGTGCGGAACACGGCATGCAAGGCCACTGTCAGTTCCACCACGCCAAGCGATGATCCCAGATGCCCGCCTGTGCGGCTGACGGTCTCTATCGTCTCGGCGCGCAGCTCTTGGGCCAGCGTTTCCAGTTCCAGATCACTCAGATCCCGCAGATCGGCCGGGCCTGCCACGCGATCCAGATGGGGGGTGTTTGTCGGGGTGGGCTGTGTCGGTTGCATGCGTGTTCCCTTTTTCTTGGTTGATTGGCGCCCAAATGAAAAAGGGTGCCGTGGGGCC
>JAIUNA010000219.1 GCA_022565265.1 Roseinatronobacter sp.
GAGGGCCTGCCCCCTGTCGCCCCCCTGCGCCAGCCCCTTGCCCCGCAACCCGGCATGCCCACGGCCTTTGTGATTACCGAAGAAGATTGCCGCGCCGAAGATTTCCCCCGCGATGGGCTGGATATTGTGGCCGTGGCCACGCTTGCGGCCTCGCATCTGCGTTCGCCGGGGGCTGTGTCGGATGCTGTGGCGCAGTTTGAGGCCAAAGCTCTGGACGATGCCCAAGCGCGGCTTGGCCTTGGCGGCGCCAGGCTGCGCGCGGGCGTTCCGCGTGATCTGGCGGTTTGGGCCAGCCGTGCGGGCGCGCGCCAGATTGTGACGCCCTATATCCCCGAAGGCCCCTTGCGCGACTGGTTGCGCGAGGCCCAGCCCGCGTTGGATGCGGCGGGGATTACAGTTTGCGAATGGCGGCGCGATTGGGACAGCGCCATATGGCCCCATGCAACTGCCGGGTTTTTCAAAGTGAAACAGAAAATCCCTGCAATTCTGGATCAGGCTTTGGGCGGGTAGGGGCGCCCGGCGCCCTAGACTGCCTCACACATCCAGTTCTTCCACAAATCGCGCATTCTCGCTGATATATTGAAAGCGCAATTCCGGCTTTTTGCCCATCAGCCGCTCCACCAGATCAGAGGTTTCGCCCGGCAGGTCATCATCCACGCAGACGCGGATCAAGCGGCGCGAGCCGGGATCCATTGTGGTTTCTTTCAGGTCTTTTGCGTCCATCTCGCCCAAACCCTTGAAGCGCGAGACATCAATCTTGCCCTTGCCCCCCAGCCCTGCCGCCATCAGCCGGTTTTTTTCAGGCTCGTCCAGCGCATAGACACGGCGCGCGCCCTGCGTCAGGCGAAAGAGTGGCGGGCAGGCCAGATACAGATGGCCTGCATCTATCATGGGGCGCATCTGGGTGAAGAAAAAGGTCATCAGCAGCGCCGCGATATGGGCGCCATCGACATCAGCATCGGTCATGATGATGATCTTGTCATAGCGCAGATCATCCAGCCGGAACTTGCTGCCCAGCCCCACGCCCATTGCCTGACACAGATCGCTGATTTCCGCATTCGTGCCCAGCTTGGAAGAGGCCGCGCCCAGCACATTCAGGATCTTGCCCCGCAGCGGCAAAAGCGCCTGATTGCGTCTGTCACGCGCCATTTTGGCACTGCCGCCCGCCGAATCGCCCTCGACGATAAACAGCTCTGTCCCGGCGCGGGCCGTGGCGGAGCAATCCACCAGCTTGCCCGGCAGGCGCAGCTTTTTGGTGGCGGTCTTGCGGCTGGTTTCTTTCTCTTGCTTGCGCTTTAGCCGTTCTTCGGCGCGCAGAACCAGAAAATCAAGGATTGCGCCCGCAGATTTGGTATCGGCGGCAAGCCAGTTGTCGAAATGGTCGCGCACAGCGCCTTCCACCAGTCGCGCGGCCTCTGTTGTGGCCAGCCTGTCTTTGGTCTGGCCCACAAATTCCGGCTCGCGGATAAAGCACGATACAAGCGCACAGCCGCCTGTGGCCATATCCTCGCGCGTGATCAGCGCGGCCTTCTTGTTATTGGCCAATTCGCCATAGGCGCGAATGCCTTTCAGGATCGCGGCCCAGAACCCGGCCTCATGCGTGCCGCCCTCTGGCGTGGGCACGGTGTTACAATAGCTTTGAACAAACCCGTCGCGCACTGGCGTCCAGTTGATCGCCCATTCCACAGAGCCGGGGACGCTGAATTTCTCTTGAAAGCTTACCTTCCCCGCGAAGGGTTTGTCGGAATAGGTGACAGCGCCTGTCAGTTGTTCCCTCAGGTAATCGGCCAGCCCGCCGGGGAAGTGAAACACCGCTTCCATCGGGGTATCGCCATCGGCAATGGCGGATTTCCAGCGGATTTCCACGCCAGAGAAGAGATAGGCCTTGGAGCGCACCATTTTCAGCAACCGCGCGGGGCGGAATTTCAGCGCACCAAAGATTTCCGCGTCCGGGTGGAAAGTGACAGTTGTGCCGCGCCTGTTGGGGGCAGGGCCTATCTTGGCGACTGGCCCTTGTGGCACACCGCGCGAAAATTCCTGTGCATACAGCTCGCGGTTGCGGGCCACTTCCACGCGCATATGATCAGACAGCGCATTGACCACCGATGCGCCCACCCCGTGCAAGCCCCCCGATGTCTGATAGGCTTTGCCCGAAAACTTGCCGCCCGCATGAAGAGTGCATAAAATCACTTCCAACGCGGATTTGCCGGGGAATTTCGGGTGTGGATCAACCGGGATGCCCCGCCCGTTATCGCGGATCGTGATGGAGTTATCGGCGTGCAACTCCACCTCTATGCGGGTGGCATGGCCCGCCACGGCCGCGTCCATCGAATTGTCCAGAACCTCTGCCACCAGATGGTGCAGGGCGCGTTCATCCGTGCCGCCAATATACATGCCGGGGCGTTTGCGCACGGGTTCCAGCCCTTCCAGAACCTCGATGGAAGAGGCATCATAGGTCTCGGACTGGTTCAGCAAGTCTGACATGGGGCATGATTCTCTTTGCGGTGGTGGCCACAAGCAATAGACCATTGCCGCAAGACAGGCGCAAGCTATAGCTCTTGCGCCTGTCAGGAATTACAGCTGCCGTGGATTACAGGGCCGTCCAGAGGTGAAAGGCAAGCCCGGTCACAAAGGCACCGCCCAGTGACAGCCCGATATACAGGGCAAACACCCGAAACTTGACCAAGGCCCAAACCGCAATCGCAGCGGGCAGAGAGGTAACACCGCCCGCCACCAGAAACGCCATGCCCGCACCGGGCTGCATGCCTTGGGAAATCAGCGTGCCAATCAGGGGCAGCGCGGCATAGCCGTTGAAATAGGCCGGCACGCCCACCACTGTGGCAATCGCAATCGGGGCCAGCCCTGCCCCGCCCAGACCCTGTGTCACCAATTCGGCAGGGATATAGGCCAGCATCAGGCTTTCCAGCAAAAAGGCCAGCGAGAGCCATTTGAGCAGGAACAGAAAGGTTTTCACGGCCTCGGCGCGGAATTTCAGACGCCGCGCGGGATCATTCCAAAATTGCCAGACAGGCGGTTTGGGCGCGCGGATTTTCGCGCCACCACAGCCGCCATTGCCAATGCCGGGGCGCAGCGGATCACTGAGCGCGCCTGCCTGTATCAACAGATGCACCGCCAGCCCACCCCCAAGCCCCATGGCCAAAGCGATCAAGGTTTTTGCAATCGCAAATTCCAGCCCCAGAACCCCGGCTGTCAGCACAAACATGGATGGATCCATCAACGGAGAGGCCAGCCAGAATGCCATGACAGGCGCAAGTGGCACGCCCATCGCCAGAAGGGCGGCGATCAGCGGAATCACCCCGCACGAGCAGAAAGGCGAAAGCCCGCCTGCCAGCGCGCCCATCGCGATCATCATCATTGGCGCGCCAGTGAAGGCGCGCGCAATCAGGTTATCTGCCCCGGTTGCCCCGGCCCATGCCGCCATCACGATCGAGACACCCAAAAACGGCGCAATCGACATCAGCGCGCCTGTCACCTTGTCCAGCGATGGGCCAAGCTGCGCGGGGTCTGTCACCGCCAGCACCAGCAGGATCAGCCCAAAAGCCAGCCAAGGGCGCTGTTTGTTCCACAGATGCCCCATCGCGGCCTGAACCGGGCCGGGCTGGGGGAGGGAGTGCTCTGTCATTTCGATATCTCCGGCTTTGTGGTTGTATTGGGTCTGGCTGTTATGGCTGGCGGGCAAGGGCAGGCACGCCCTTGCAGCATTCACTCATCAAGAAATCCACCACATCGCGCACGGCCTCTGTATTGGCGCGGGTTTCCACCTCGCGCCCCTGCCGTGTCTGGAGGATAAGCCCCGCCTGTTTCAGGCTGCGCAGATGGTGCGCAAGGGTAGAGAGTGGCATATCCAGATGTTCGGCAATTTCGCCCACCAACAGCCCGTTCGGCCCTGCACGCACCAGCAGGCGAAACAGGCCCAACCGGGCGGGATGGCCAAGGGCGGCAAGGGCGGTGGCGGCGTGATCTGTTGTTGTCATATATCACAACATAACTGGTTTTGTAGTTATGTAAAGCCCCCTTTTGGCCCCCTTCTGGAAAAGCTGCGCAACAAATGAAAAGATTGCGGGGCGATTTGCGCAATCAGATGCGTTTTCGGCATTGACGCGGGCCGCGCCCCGACTTACCTATCGCCCAGTCAAAGCGGGATAATGGCAATGAAAGCTGGCCTTGTAATTGGTGTGGGACATATGCGCATGGGCCGGTAACGGACACCCTGACAGGAACCCATGCGCCCCCGAAAAGGAACGGGGGCTTTTTTATTGCCAAATGCCGCGACTGTAGAAAATGAAATGACGCCGTGATGGAGCACAAGATGACACGTCAGATGACCGGAGCGAAGATGGTGGTTCAGGCCCTGAGGGAACAGGGCGTGGAGGTGGTATTCGGCTATCCCGGCGGTGCTGTCCTTCCCATCTATGATGAGATTTTTCAGCAAAATGACATCCGGCACATTCTGGTGCGCCATGAGCAAGGCGCGATCCATGCCGCCGAAGGATATGCCCGCGCTACCGGCAAACCCGGCGTGGTGCTTGTCACATCCGGCCCCGGTGCGACCAATGTTGTGACCGGCATTGTCGATGCGCTGATGGATTCGATCCCGATTGTGGTGCTTGCAGGGCAGGTGCCCACGTTCATGATCGGTTCTGACGCCTTTCAAGAGGGCGATACCGTGGGTATTACCCGCCCCTGCACCAAAATGAACTGGCTGGTGAAAGAAACCGACAAGCTGGCAGAAACCATCCATCAGGCGTTTCATGTGGCCACAGCAGGCCGCCCCGGCCCGGTGCTGGTGGATATTCCGAAGGATGTGCAATTCGCAACCGGCACATATGTTGAAAAACCCAAGGCCCGCACAGACCATTATGCCCCGCGCATGAAAGGCGATATCGAGGCCATTACGCGCATGGTCGAGATGATCGAAACCGCCGAAAGGCCGGTTTTCTACACGGGCGGTGGCGTGATCAACTCTGGCCCGGCCGCCAGCCAGTTGCTGCGCGAATTCGCAGAGGCCACAGGTTTTCCCGTCACCTCTACCCTGATGGGGCTGGGGGCTTATCCCGCCAGCGGCAAATCCTGGTTGGGAATGCTGGGCATGCACGGCACCTATCAGGCCAATTGGGTGATGCATGATTGTGACCTGATGCTCAATATCGGGGCCCGGTTTGATGACCGGATCACAGGGCGGCTCAATGCTTTCAGCCCCGGTTCCAAAAAGGTGCATGTCGATATTGATCCCTCTTCCATCAACAAGGTGATCCGCGCAGATGTACCCATCATTGGCGATGTGGGCCATGTGCTGGAAGATGCGCTGAAAATCTGGAAAGCACGCGGGCGCAAGGTGAACC
>JAIUNA010000220.1 GCA_022565265.1 Roseinatronobacter sp.
GGCGGTTTGGCACGCGGCGTTCGAGTTCCGCTTCCACCAAAGCCCAGATGCACGACAAGTGCGCGTCGATCTGATCTAGGGATTCAATCATCATCCCGTTAGATGCTGCGCGCGCGGCCTTGGCCTTGGCGCGGCTGCGCTCAAGCCGGGATGCCATCGCGACAAGCTGCGCAAATGTCAGGCGGTGCATTGTTGCGGCGTTTTTTGCCATCGCTTCCACCTGATCCGGGTGTAGATCAAGCGCGGCCATAATGTTCTGGCTCTCTCGGTTCTGCATGTTCTTTCCTTGCTGATCTTGGGGGGGACGGTGCGCGCGCCCTGTAAAGGAGGGTGACCAGTCGCGCGCGGTCGGGGTTTTCCCACTCTCCGACTAACGGGGATGCTTTATGCTCAAGCTGCAAAGGCGCATCCTGCCCCATTCCTTCACTCGCTAGGCGTGACGCCAAAGCGAAGGAATTTCACGGCCTCGGAATTGATCACGCCCCCGCCAATGCGCTGGTAAGCGTAGAACAAGACACTGCCCTTCACGGTGTAAGGATCGCGCAACAGGCGCAGGCCCGGCCTCTCGATCATGGTGTAGCACTGGGCAAAATCGCCAAAGGCAACAGAAAGCGAATCCGTGCCAATCTCCGGCATGAATTCATCAAGTTCTACCGGATGCCCCAAGAGGGTAGCGGGCTGGCCTTCTTCCAAGCCATCGCGCCAGATGAAGCGGCCATCATCATCTTTCATTTTGCGGATTGCCGATGCTGTCGCGCGGCTCATCATCCAGCGCGCATTCGGGCGGTATGGCGCGCGCAGGCTGTAGGCCAAGTCCACCAGCTTTTCCGGGCCAGTGCTGCCAAAGCTTGAAGCGGCTTCGGTGTTGATATGCTGCAATTTGAACCAATCGCGCACGCCGTCCGGTTCGTCTGTGGTGTCATAGGACAAAAGCCCGTTTGGCTTTTTGTCGCCATCGCCATTTAAGAGCGCATCGCCGATAGAGCGGGCAAACTGCGCGCCCATGTTCTGCACCAGAAAACCGCCCAGATCATAGAAAGAATCATCAATGGCGCGCTGTGTGATCGGCACAAGGCTTGCGAGTTCGTCCAGGGTGATTTCGGCCTGTTCAAAACTTGGCGCGGTGTTGGCGTTGCGCGCGTCCTTTTCCGCTACCCATGTTGCGCCTGCCAGATCGGTGTTGATCGGCTGCAACCATGTGTTGCCTCGATCCAGCGTTGCGCGCGATACAATGCGGGCCATTGCAGATACGTCATGCAGCTTGGCGCGCAGGGTATCGGACAATACAGGCGTGACAGTGTATCCACCTTCGGCGGGTTCTGCGGTCGAAATTGTGTTGTGAATTTCGATCCCGGCGCGCGCATATTTTGCCAGCGCATCCACTTCGGCTGCGCCGTTGCGTGATCCGCGTAGCGATGCCACAAAAGATTCAGTTTTCTGATCGCGCACTTCTGTGGCCACGCGGTAGGCAACGGCCATTTTCGTTTCCAGTTCTGACAGGCGGCGGTCGTGATCGCGGGTAGCGTCAACGGCCTGTTTCATCTGTGGCGCTACCATGTTCAGCGCTTTTAGATGCCGATGCAATTCTTGGTAATTCGTAGATTGTGTCATCGTTTTTACTCCATGAGTGTTTTGGCCAAGGCGCGCGCAAGGTCTGCGCATTCCTCTTCCAGATCGGTTGCAGTGATTTCCCCAGATAATGCAGGCCAGCCCCCGCGCGCCGCTTTCTCAGCAGCCCCGCGCGCTAATCCTGCTTTGATAAGCAGATCGCGCAGATCGGCGCGCGAATTCAGCACAAGCGCGGGCTTGGGCTTATCGGCGCATTGCGCTGATTGACGTGCATCTGGTGAAGGCATAACGCCACCATTGGACAAGGGAAGATCGCGGGCAGGCTTGCCCGGTGTGTCATCCTTGGCCCCGCTGTCGCGGTGACGTTCGGTTAGGATGCCCGCGCGGCGCGGTGCATCTTGGGGTATATTAATACCGCTTTTCTGTTCTTGGGTCAATGTCAGATTGTCCTTTTGCGTATGCCCTCGCGCGCGCGCGAGAAAACTGTAATTGCGTTAGAACGGATGATCTCACCCGGTCTTGAGATGGAAGCCCCCCCAAGTTTGGGCATACCGGGTGGGGGGTCATGCCCAGACCTTAGTTTTGTCGCCAATGTCGCTTGCGCGTGCGAAACAGAAACGTGTCGATATATAGAAAAGGGCCATTTTTTTCTCTGTATCTCATGCGCGCAAGCGACAAAGTCGACAAAAGTCATTCTCTGCCCCCTGCCAATTCCTGAATTGTTTGACGGGCATTTTGCCTGCGCTGCGCTTCACGCTCTCCATGTTCTGCAAACTTGGTATGCACTGCCGGGTTTACCTGCCAATGCGGGGGGGAAGAGGGACGCGGCCCTTCCAGCTTGTCCAGCCATCCAAGCGCGGCCAACTGTTCCAGCAATGGGCGGATTTCTTGCTCTCTCAGTTTGCGCATTGTGCGGATACTTCTTTGCACGTCTCGGTTTGTGATCCGCTCGATCTTATGGGCAAGTATGTATCCGGCGATTGCGGTCAGTCCGTCATGGTCATCAGACAAGCCCAGAACGCCGCTATAAAAGGCGGTTGCATGTCTTAGTATGAAGCGATGTAGAAACGCGGCAACGCGCTGTGCCGTGGCCTCTGTAACTGTGGCGGGCAATCCTGCCCCATCAAAGGCGGGTTCATCGCATAGCAGATCATTCTGCACATATTCCACGCAATGCCAGACCACGCAAAGGCGCGCGAATAGCCCGTCATATTTGCCGATATGTGAGGCCAGTTTGCGGTTGATTGTTTCCAGAGATTGCAATTCCAAATGCCGGGCTTCCAGATCGCGCCGGATACGTTGCGCGCCTTCATCGAATTCCAGAACGCCCATCCCGACAAAGCCCGGCGGCTGTATCTTGTGCAGCTTTTCAATCAAGCTGCGATAGCGGTCATTAACGGGGGGCATGGGTTCATCTTTGCCCATCTTGGCGCTGCGCAACATGATCGGCATAAGGCGCTGCAACAGGCCATCGTCAACCGTATCCCCTGCAACTTTGCGCAAGGGTTCGGGCTGGATGCCCCCCAACATCGAAACAGATAGATTTTCGATGATTGCCGCCCCACGCGTGACGCGGTTAAGGGCAAATTGCCCACCATTGAAAGAGCGTAACCAGAACGCGCGGTCAGCTTGCGCGCCTTTGCCGTTGCCGTATTTATCCATTGCCCCAAAAAAACCGCTCAATTCATCCTGCAAGAGCATGACGCCCCAAGGGCTGCCCTCTAAAACGGTCTGCGCGGCTTCCACTGTCGTATCTTCAATACGCAAACGTGTTTGCGGTGGTGGTGGCCCTGTGCGTTCTTCTTTGGGCTTGGCATAGTAATCAGCAAGGCGTTTCTGCCATGCGCGCATCATTTCAACATCAAGGCGGCATAGCGGCCCGGTTGCTGCGGATATGATCGGACTTTTCTTTGTGGATGGAAGGCCCACCAGCGCCGCCCATAGCCTTGCGCTTTCTTTCCAGTCATCGTGACGTTTGACCTTGATCTGCACCTTGTCAGGGATAGCCGCTGCGCAAGTCACCAGCGCGGCAACTGCCAGCCCTGCCGGGTCTGCGCCCATCTGGTCGCCATTGGCGCGGGCAAACTGGTCGATGATCGGCGGCAACAGATCGCCGGGTAGTTCGGGCGGGTCGAAACTGCCCCATAGGTCAACCGGGTCTGCATCTGAAACAGGCTCTTGCGACTTGGCGTATTTTTGAAAAGCACTGTCTATAAGGCTCTGCACATTGCGGTCATAAACAGGGCAATGCTCTTTTATAAAGCCCTCAACAAACCGTTGCGTGCATCCTTGCGCTGCCATGCTGGCGGCAATGCCGCGCACGCTGGCGTGTTTTTCGCCGTCTGTTTTCATGCCGCGCAATAGTCGCGCGTAATCGTCTGCGCTCTTGCCTTGGCTCATCATGTCATAAGCGCCGCTGTGCTGGCCGCTGGCGGGCATTGTGCAGCTTTGCAAGGGGAGTGCCCCGGATGCCTCTTGAAGCGCCTCTAGCGCGTCTTGCAGGTCAATTTCAGCGCCTTCATTCAAGGCGATGATCTGCGCCAAACGCGCAACGCCTTTCCTGTGCCATGATCCCGGCCACCTGATCGGATGCACAAGCGGAATGTTGGTTGTGTCACTGCCCACTAGGTGCGCGGCAAGTTCGCGTGCATGTTTTAGTTTGCCGTGATCCTCTGGCGTTTCTGTTGGTTCGGTCAATCGCCAATGCAGGTGCAGCTTGTCTTGAATCTCGCCTGTGTCCGGCTCGATCCATTGCCCACCAGAGGCAACGATAACTGTAGCGGCCCCTAGCAGGGCTTCCAGCTTGGCGCGCGCCTCTTGTGGCATGGCGTCACATTCAACAGACAAGGCCACGCCCTCGGCCACGTTTTCGGCCTTGGCATTGTCGCCTGTCTTAAAAGTCACCACGGGCGGGCAGAATACGATTGATTGCGCGGCATTGGCGCAACGCCTCGCCATATTTGCAGCGCGGTCGATGACAGGCGCAAGCCCTGCGCCGTTGATCTGCACTGCGTCAATTTCAAACGCTGGCTGGCCTTTTTGCTTATCGTCAAAGGCGCGCAAGTTTATGAAGCTGCCCTCACTGGCATATTTGAAAAGCGCGGTTGCAAACTGGTCGATCTGGTTGCGGTCTGGTGCGAGTGTCATTGCAAAACCCTCGCCGCCTTGCGCAATTCCGCTGCGCGCTGATTTACTCTCTGCAATGATATGAATTCGCCGCCTTGTGCATTGCAGGCAAGATCAAAGATTGCATGCGCAATGTGTTCGGGCGCATTCCGAAATTGCGCCATCGGGCCAATCGGAATTCGACTTCTAACACCTGCCTTAATTTGTCGCACAACTGCAAAACCTGCATCCTCATAAAATTCCGGCGGGAATTCGTCAGGGTAAACAGGCCGCACCCTGTGCGCGCGTGACGGGTTATTTTGAAACCATGCTGCATCATCTGCCCCCCAAGGAAATTCTAGTGCATTTGGGGTAAGCAATATTAACTTTTCGTTCTGCATTTTACTGCCTCGGATATTTGCCCAAGGCGCGGTTGCGTGCTATTATCGGCTTGTCAGTTTAGCCTTTTAGCCCGTCCGCGCGCCAATCGCGGGCGGGTCTTTTATTTGTGCATGATCGCGGGTTCTGGCGTGCCTGTCGTGTCCAGATGACAAGCCCTTTGCAGGTCATCCAGCGCGGCCAGCATATGCCGGGCAAGATCGGGGTGATCCTCTGCACGGTCGCAAAGCAACTGCACCCCCGCGGCGCTATGGCCTGCGCAACGGCTCATCAATGGGCGGGTGAAAA
>JAIUNA010000221.1 GCA_022565265.1 Roseinatronobacter sp.
GCCCCCCCCCGCCCCGCCTGCGCGCCCCCCGGCGCCCCCGCCCCCCCCCCCGCGGGGGCGGCGCGCGCCCGGCAGTGATCTGGGCTTGGGCGGTGATATTGGCAAGCCGGATATTCTGCTGCGGCAGCACAAGCGTTGCGCCCTGCGCCATGGCCTGCCCGGAAAGCGATGACAGCGCCAAGGGGCCATTGAGCGCCAGATCAAAACTGGCAGGCCCTTGGATGGAGCGTGGTTCCAGCCGTGGATTTATCAGCGCCAGATCGGTACTGCCCTGAAGGCGCAGATTGGCGCGCAGATCGGGCGCTATGCTGCCTGTCAGCTGCGCGGCAAGGCCCGCAGGCCCGCCAAGCGCCAAATCCAGCGCATAGGCGCTGCCGGTATCGCGGGCCGTGCCTTGCACTGTCACCGCGCCGGGAATGCCCGGCACAAGCGCGGCCAAGCTGGCAAGCCGCGCGTCCAGCGTTACGCTGGGGCGGCCTTCAACCATCGTGCCTGTGGCTTGGGCTGTCAGTTGCGGGCCTTGCACGCTCAGGCGCTCCAGCGTCATGCCCTCTGCGCCCTGCACCAGTGCTGCATTCAGGCGGTGTGTGCCCATAAGCACACCATCAGCGGCGGGGTTGCCAAGGCGCAGGGCATTGGCCTCGGCCTCCAGAGTTATGCGCCGCTCTGTGCCCTCTTCGCGCAGCTGCGCATTGGCCTGCACGCGCCCGCCAAATCCGGGGCGGATTGCGCCCAGATTGGGTAGCAGGGTTTGCACCTCCAGCCGCGAGGCCCCGGCCTCGTACCGCCCGCGTGCTGTCATTTCCAGCGCAGTGTTTTGCACGCGCAGCCTGTCCAGATCCAGCGCCGCGCCATCGCGCTGCCCGGCAAGTGTGAGCCGGGTTTCCCCGCGCAACAGGCGGTTGGCATCTTCCTGCCCCACTGTCAGATTGCGGGCCAGCGCCTCCAGCGTCAGGGTTTCGCTCTCGCGGGGGCCTTGCAGGGCAAGCTGCGCTTCCAGCGCGCCACCAAAGGCCCCGCCCAGCACTGAAAGATCACTGAAATCAATCTCGCCTGTCAGATCAAGCGCCTCTGGGGTGATCTGGCCTTGCAGATCGGCGCGCAGGGTGCGGGCTGTTGCTTCCAGTTTGCGCAGGCTGATTTCACCACCCGCCCCGCGCGCATCTATTGTGATCTGGCTGCGCCCTTCCAGCAGCAAATCAAGCTCTCGCTGATCGACTGTCAGGTTCTGGCCCGCAATTTCGGCAGCCACCATAAAGCGGTCACGCTCTGGCCCGATCGTGGCATCTACCCGCGTTTCCACAGCGCCCGACAAGGGCCGCCCCGCCAGCGTGGACAGGCGAGAGACATCGCGGAACTGCGCCAGCGCATTGGCAAAGATCACACCCTCTTCCAGCCGTGCGCGCCCGTTAAGGGCGTAATCGCGCCCCTCTATCTGGAAACCGGGCAGCAGAAGTGGCAAATTCTCGCGCCAGATCAGCGCAAGAGAGCCGGAAACCGCTGGCCCCAGTGCCGCATTCAGGCCCGGATCACTGGCCGCAAGCCCCAGCGCCGAGAAATCTATCAGCGCATCCACCACATCAATATCTTCGCCAAACCCGTCCGAAGTGATGCGCCCCAGACCATTGACAAACAGGCTTTCCACCCGGAAATCGCCATTGTCAAAGCCCAGCAAATCCAGCGTCAGATCCCAATCTTCGCTTTGCGCGCCATCAAAAACCAGCCGCAATTCGGCAGAATCTATGCTGGTGCGCGCCCCTGCAAGGGGCAGCACAACGCGGCTGCCATCGCGCGCAGCCACTTGACCGCGCAAATCAATCACATCGGGCAGCCCGTCGGCCCCCACCAAAACGCGCCCACGCAAGCGCAGCATCTCGGTAATGATTGTCAGATCATCCAGCGACAGCGCGCCATCATCAAACCGCCGCGCGCGGGTGCTGAGCTGGCTATCTGCACCAAAAAACGGGTCAAACTCATCTGCCAGCAAGGGCCGCAAATCGCCCGCCAGTTCCAGCGCCACCGCTTGGGCCACACCGGGCAGGGCGGTTTGCAGTTCAAACCGGCCCTGTACGCGGGGCGTGCCATCGGTGGCCAGTGTGATATCGGCGGCAAAATTCTCGATCACGCCCGAACCCTGCACTGTCAGGGCGGCGGCCGGGGCGTTGGGCACTCCCAGCAGGCGCACTGCCAGCCCGCCAGCTTGTTCCTCTGCAATCAGATCCAGATCCAGAATGCGGGTTTCGTTGGAAAATGCGGCATCCAGAGTGAAGCGCCCTTCCAGATCATCGCTGCGCGTGATCTGCAAACGGGCCTCGCCTGCGCCATCGGCCAGCGTGGCGGTTCCCTCTACCTTCGCGCGCAATTCCTCGCCCAGCACATCTGCGCCCAGCACGATCTCTTCCACTGCCAGTTGATCCAGCCGCACAGCGACAGGCAATTCCGGCAGTTCAAACCGGGGCAGGGCAAAGATTTCCTCGCTTTCCCCGGCATCGCCCTGGGGTGTGCGCAACACAGTAATGCGGCGCGCGGAAATTTCGGCAATCTCTATCCGGCGCTGAAACAGGGCGGCGCGATTCCATTGCATTGCCGCGCCTTCGATCACCAGCCAGACGCCCAGATCATCTTCGATGCTCATCTGGTCGAATGTCGCGCGTGAAGACAGCGCGCCGCGAAAGCCGGTTATCCGTACCTCGCGGCCCCGGCCTGACAGGCTGTCTTGCAACAGGCGCGTGATAAAACCCACATCGCTTTCATTGGCCTGCGGCAAGAGCGCATCAAATTCCTGCGCTTTTGCATCCTGTTGTGGCAATGGCGCAAATAGCAGCGCTGCGGCCAGACACAGGCCCAGATATACCACCCAGCGCCGCATCAGAACGCCTGCCCAAGCCCAAGATACAGCTGCAATCCGCGCCCGGTTGTCCCTGCCACAGGCAAACCCAGATCAATGCGCAACGGGCCGATGGGCGTTTCATAGCGCAGCCCCAGCCCTGCGCCCGCGTGCCAGTCTGCCGCGCCTGAAAATGCCCCTTCGGACACATAGCCCGCATCCCAAAACGCGGCCAGACCCAGTGTTTCAGTGGTGGGAATGCGCGCCTCTGTCGAGAGGGCCAGAAATCCGCGCCCGCCCGATCTTACGCCCGCCGTTGTTACCCCCAGCGCGCGGAAGGGCTGGCCGCGCACTGTGCCGCCCCCGCCCGAATAAAACAGCAGATCGCGGGGTGTGCGCTCCAGCCGTGCACCAAGGATCGCACCGGCCTGTGCGCGTGCGGCCAGAACAATCCCGCCCTCTGGCTGAAGCGCGCGGTAGCCGCGCAAATCCGCATAAATCCGTGCGCCGCTATCTGTGCCGCTTAGTCCAAGAAAGGGTTTCACTTCGGATTGCAGGAAAAAGCCACGCCGCGGCGCAGTTTCCGAATCGCGCCTGTCCCATTCCACCGAGAGCGGCAGAAGCAAGAGCCGGAAATCCCCGCGCTGCTGAAAACCCGGCCCGAAATCCGCGCGCTCCAACAGAAGGCCAACGCCTGCGCCAAAGGTCAGTTCGTCGCTGTAGCGGTGTGACAGGCCCAGATCAATTCGCGCGCGGCGCGCGTTGAAATCGGTGTCGCGATCTGTTTCCACAAAGGCGCCAAGGTTTAGCGGGGTATCGGTGGTAAATGGGGCCGGGCGTGCGAATTCCAGCGCCAGACGGTAATCCAGCCCATTGCCACGGCGCGCGCCCCGCCCGCCGCTCCTCCCCTCTATGCGAAAGCGTTCGGCCCCGCCCAACAGATTGCGGTGCAACCAAAAGGCAGAGAGTTTGCCCCCCGCCTCGGTGTCATATTCCACGCCTGCACCAAGGCGGCGCAAAGGTGCTTCCACCACAGAGGCGTTGATATCCAATGTGCCATCGGGATTGGCTGCATCGGCCTCGCGCAGCGCGACAGAGGCAAATGTGCCTGTGCGCCGCAACCGTTCGGCGGCGCGCTGCACATCACGGGGCGAAAAGGTTTCGCCCGTGGGCAGGCCCGCGATGGCCACAATGCGATCGGGGCGGGTGCGCTGCTGCCCATCGGGGCGCAGCGCGCCAAAGCGCAGGCGCGGGCCGGGGGCGATCTGGATGGCCACATCCAGCACGCCGGGCGGGTGGCGTGCGGTAATCTCTTGGCTGGGCGCATCGGCCTTGGCATGGCCGTGTTCACGCCAGCCATCCACCGCCGCAAGGGTGGCATCGCGTATGGTGGTAGAACGCGCGGGCTGGCCCGCAGTGAAATCTGCGGGCAATTCGGTTCCGCTGGCCAATGGCCCCAGTTCTGTGCGCCCAAAGGCAAAGGCCGGGCCGGGCACAAGCACCACCTCTATCGCGCCAATCGCCTCTGGGGGCGCAAGCGGGGATATGTCTGCGGCCTCTCGCCCATCTATGCGCACCGAAATCTGGGGCGCATAAAACCCGGCTTCGTAGAAAATGCCGATCAGTTGGCCATATTCCGCACGCGCGATTGTGAACAGCTCGAACGGGTCTGCCACGCCTTCGGCACGCGCAGCGGCCAGAAGAGAGGCGCGCTCTAGCGCGGTTTGCAAGGCGCTGTCATCGCCCTGAAAGCGGAAATTCAGTGCCTCGAACGCCTGCGCGGGCAGCGCCAGCAACAGTCCCGCAGCCAGTGTAGCTGCGGTTTTGCGCCCTAACCGGGCCAAACGGGGTGAGGCCAGACGGTGCAGAGCTACCATCCCTGTTCCTTGTGCCGAATATGTACAGCGCAACTCATAATTAAGTTTTGCAGATCATACCCACGGCTACAACCCGAAACACGCGTTGGTGCCCCCGACTGGCGAAAAGGTGCAAAGGGCCTTGCCTTGTCAGCACAGGGGGGCAGTGCTATGTCGCAACGCAGCAAAATGAAAACATGAAGGATGGCCGCGAGATGGCACTGGATCATATCATCAAGGATATTTCACTGGCGGAATTTGGCCGCAAGGAAATAGACATTGCCGAAACCGAGATGCCGGGCCTGATGGCGTTGCGCACCGAATATGGTGCAAGCCAGCCGCTGAAAGGGGCGCGCGTTGCCGGTTCGTTGCATATGACGATCCAGACCGCTGTATTGATCGAGACATTGAAAGCGCTGGGCGCAGATGTGCGCTGGGCGTCATGCAACATCTATTCCACCCAAGATCACGCCGCCGCCGCCATTGCCGCAGGCGGCACGCCAGTTTTTGCCATCAAGGGCGAAACGCTGGAAGAGTATTGGGATTACACAGACCGCATTTTCCACTTTCCCGATGGCGCAAATATGATCCTTGATGATGGCGGCGATGCAACGCTGTATATCCTGATGGGCGCGC
>JAIUNA010000222.1 GCA_022565265.1 Roseinatronobacter sp.
CCGCTGGTCAATGCAATTCGCACCGCGTCTTTTCGAAATTCTTCCGTTCTTCCTGTGCCCATGGTTCATCTCCTTTGTTGCACATTACGCTATCAAAGGAGCGGCACCAAACCGCGACAGGTCCAATGTGACCCTTGCGCTGAGCACAGCCAATGGGGCTGCGCTGTCGGGCACGACAACTGTTGCTGCCGTTGGGGGCGTTGCGACCTTCAGCACCCTGAGCCTGGACAAGGCAGGCAGCTACACGCTGGCGGCGAGCGCGGACAATCTTACGAGCGCCACGAGCACCACATTTGCGATCACGGCCGGTGCGGCGGCGACCGCGCAATCTGCGATTGCGGCATCACCTCTCACGATTGCCTCTGATGGCATAGATGCGTCTACTATCACCATCACACTGCGTGATAGCAACGGTAATACTGTTCCCAATGCACCTGTTTTCGTGAACCTGACCGGCCCTGGAGATTTGTCACAGCAAGGCCAGTTGAATACAAATTCAGACGGACAGTTGCAAACGATGCTGCGCAGCACCACGAGAGGGAGTGGAACAGTTACTGCCTATATTGGCAGCAATGAAGATGCGGACAGACGAATTGGAAGCGTGGTTATAACTTATCTTGTCGATGAACAAAAAGTCGTCGACACATTCCAAGAAGTTACCGGCGCATTTATCAGCCGCCGGATGGATCAGATAATCGCAAATGAGCCTCGATCATGGACGCTGGATCGGCGACGTATGGCAAACGGCGTTCCGCAAGTCTCGATGAAAGCCAGTGGTGAGATCGCTGATCCTGTAATCGATCTGGTGATGGAATATGGCCGCGTCTCGGACGATCAGCAATGGTATGTCTGGAGTGAGGCTGTCTTCTCGCGCTACACCGATAGCAGAGGCAATCTGGGCAAGCGCAAGGGTGATTTCGGCATGCTGAGCCTTGGCACGGATTATCTGGTGACAGATACACTTGCCATTGGTCTGATTGGGCAGGTTGATCGTGCCTCTGACAGTATCGTCGATTTCTCCAAGGCGAAGGGTACGGGCTGGTTGGTTGGCCCCTATCTGAGCATGGAGATTTCGCCAGACCTGTTCTTCAATGCGCGGGCCTCTTTCGGCGCTTCCAGCAACACGGCCTCTGTGGATGTGTTTGAGGATGGCGTTTTCTTTGACGGCAAGTTCAAAACGCGCCGGGCTTTGTTGCGGGCCAGCCTGAAGGGCAAGTATGAGTTGGAACGTGTGACCCTCTATCCCGATGCGGAACTGGCCTATTTGCGCGAAACGCAGCGGGATTATTCTGTGACGGATGGTGTGTATACAGTTTCCGTACCGGGTGTGCGTGCAGAGATTGGCCGCTTCTCGCTGGGTGGCACAGTGGACATGCCGTTTGATACAAGCACAAGCGCTTTGATCCTGTTCGCCCGTCCACAATTCGACTGGAACTTTAACCGTGCAGGTGCGGCTGCCGCTTTGGAAACATGGCGCGGCTCGCTGGAGTTGGGCCTTCGCTCAGACCGGGCAAATGGCTGGGATGGCGAGATTTCGGTGCGCTATGATGGCATTGGCACAAGCGGGTTTAACGCGCTTGCCGCACGCGCCAAGTTCGGCATGCGGTTCTAATCTCTCTTGTTAGGATTGTACTTTGGAACAGAAGCAGCATGATGGCAGAGTGTATATTCTAGTCAGATGGCGCATTTGAATAGCCCCTGGATTTGTTGCCGCCTTGCTTGGTAACTTTGGAAGCAAGGAGGACGAGATGTCCGCAAGCAAATTCACAGACGAGTTCAAACGCGATGCTGTGGCCCAAGTTGAGGATCGGGGTTATCCGGTGTGCGAGGTGGCCGCGCGGTTGGGTGTAAGTACCAAGTCGATCTACACATGGCAGAAGCAGTTTTCGCGGCCTGCCAAAGTCATCAAAGAAGTTGATGCGAAAGACTGCGATATCCGTCGCCTCAGGCGCGATTTGCGCGGGTGACGGAGGAGTGGCATATCCGAACAAAGGCGACCGTATACTTCGCTAGGGTATACTGGCAAGGTTGGCCTTCATTGCCGACAGCTGATTGATCGGTTTTCTCGGCGTGTGATCGGTTGGTTCATGCAAGGGCGGGCCTATGCAGGCCTACCGCTGCAAGCCCTACTGATGGCCGTCTGGCGGCGCAAACCAAAGGCCAAGGTCTCTACCCGCATTCTGACCAAGGGTCGCAATTTACCGGCTATGTGTGGCTGGAGTTCCTGAAACAGCACAATCTGGCCCCCAGCATGAGCCACCGCCGAACTGCTGGGACACTGCGGGGGTGGAGAGCTTCTTTAACCTACTCAAACGCGAACACATCCACCGCAGAAAATACAAAACCCGCCAAGAGGCCCGCAAGGACGTGTTCGACTACAGCGGGTTTTTCTACAACCTGCAGCGCAAAGACGCTAGGAACCGAATGCTCATCGATGAGGGGATGCGCGGCAAGAGTATCCTTGGCATCCTGCCCACCGGGACGGGGAAATCCGTCTGCTACCAAATCCCGGCGCTGGCCAAGTTTGATCGGACTGGCGCGCTGAGTGTCGTCATCTCGCCGCTTGTCGCCCTGATGGCCGACCAAGTGGCGGGGATGGAGCGATCGGGCATTTCCTCTGCTGTCACAGTGAATGGGATGCTCTCATTGCCCGAAAGGCAGGACGCACTCGAAAAGGTGCGCATGGGCGATGCGGCGATGCTGCTGATCTCGCCTGAGCAATTGCGCAGCGTCGGTGTGCGATCCGTACTCGCGCAGCGCGAGATTGGCCTCTGGGTGCTGGACGAGGCGCATTGCGTCTCGAAATGGGGTCATGATTTCAGGCCCGATTATCGCTATATCGCGCGATTTATCCGAGAAACTTCGGGCGATGCAAACCCCGCCCCAGTGATCTGTCTGACCGCGACCGCAAAGCCTGAGGTCGTGCGCGACATTCGCGACCATTTCCACAGTCGACTGGGGATGGAGTTGTTGCTGCTTGATGGCGGTGCATCGCGCACAAATCTGAGTTTCGAGGTGCGTGCAACGGGGAAACGCACCAAGCTGGCCGATATCCTTGAGGTCATCGAACAGCGCTTGCCGCCCGAAGGTGTGTCCGGTGCTGTGGTCTATTGCGCGACACGCAAGGCGACCGAAGATGTGGCGCAATTCCTGCAAGGGCAGGGGCTTTCCGCCGAACGCTACCATGCCGGGCTGACGCCTGACGAGAAGAAGACCATTCAGGAAAGGTTCCGCATCGGAGACTTGCGGGTGATCGCGGCGACCAATGCGTTCGGGATGGGGATCGACAAGCCGGATATCCGCGCCAAGGCCAAGGCCCATTCACATGACAGGTGGGGGCGAAACACATATTATTTCCCATGCGTTCGACCTATGGCGGTTTTCAAGATAGTTGCGAGTGTTTCAGCATTTTCTGCCGTAGGTGTTCCGCACCAAGACACGAAATTATCTGGCCGTACAAGGATCAGGCTTGCCTCCCAGGTTTTTCTGCCCGCGGCGCAATCATCGCGCACAATGGTGAGCGGAATGCCAAGGCGTTTGGCCGTTGTTGAGAAGGCCAAGACACACGCATCTGGAGCATCAAGAGCTATCAGAGAAAAGCCCGAACCAAGCGCCGCATAGACATTTTGCCCATCTGACAGGGTGCGCGGGGGCAGATGACACCCCGCTCGTGCCCTGAAGCTATGGCTGCCCTTTGCCGACGGCCCAAGCCGGTCTCCGCCAACAATTACTGGCGAACCGCTGTAATGCGGTGCATAGGAACTGACAGCGGGATCGCCTTCTTGCCGTTCGCGCCATGCCTGTTCAAATGCGGCAAGGTCTCTGTCGGGGTCGTATTGCGTCAGAAAGGCACGATCTTCTTCGATAAAGTTTTCGATAAAGTCGCGCGCGGTAGAGGCAAAAACTGGCCTGCGTTCGGCGTCATAGCTGTCGAGCAATCCTTCCGCGCCCCAGCCTTGCAGAGTTGCGGCAAGTTTCCAGCCCAGATTTCGGGCATCTTCAAAACCCGTGTTGATACCATAGCCCCCATAAGGCGGATGGCTATGTGCAGCGTCGCCCGCAATGAATATCCGGCCCGAACGATAGCTGTCAGCAATCGCAATCCGCAGATCCCAAAAGCCGATATAATCAAATTCCACAGCGAATTTCCTGCCAACAGCGCGATGCAAATACGCGGCAAAATCGAAATTTTCTGTTGTCGTGTCCATCGGGACAGGTGCGTGAAAGAACCATGTCTCACCCAGATCAACACGGCCAAAGAACTGCCAATAACCGTTTAGATCGGGGTGCAGAACATTGTAGAATTGCTTGTCGGGGAAGATAGACAACAGATCGTGCAACTCGCGTGATTTGAACACAAGAAGAACCATCTTCATTTCATGATCGCGCCGCGTTTCTGTGATGCCTGCGGCCATGCGAACACGCGATCTGCTGCCATCTGCACCAACAAGATACTGCGCGCGCAAGTGCATCTCTGACCCGTCTTGCCCGCATTTGGCCAAAAGCCTGACATCATCTGAACCGGCTGCGATCTCTTGCCCCGTCCAGCCAGAAAAGACATTCACGGAGTTCAATTCGGCCACGCGCGCGCGCAATACAGCTTCTGTCGCATATTGTGGCAAACGCTCGTTATCCGTGAAGTAATAGGGCCGCACCTTCTCTCGCTGCAACCAGTCATAATGCCACCCCGACAGCAATGTACCCCAAGCTGTTAATCCGCCAATACCGTAATCGCGGGGCACAACGCGGGCCGCACGCAAAGCGGCTTCGCAATTCCATGCGTGGAAATGCTCCATCGTGCGTTGGGTCAGATTCTGGCCCTTTGGCACAGGCGCGGGTTCGCGTGCCTGTTCGATAACGCCAACCTGTATATCGCGCTGGCCCAATTCTATGGCTAGGCCCATCCCGACGGGGCCACCGCCATGGATTATGACATCGAAGTCTTGTTGCTGCATTTGTTTGTCTTGCACTGGTTAAACAGTGCCCTGCTCCATGTAGATATGTTTGGTTTCCAGAAAATCGTTCAGGCCTTCAGGCCCATGCAGACGGCCAAGGCCGGATTGGCCGTAACCGCCAGTCTCGCCCTCGGCAAAAAGGCGAGAGTGGCAGTTCAGCCAGACGGTTCCCGCACGGATTGCACGGCTTGTGCGTATGGCGCAATCCAGATTGCTGGTGTGCACAGATGCGGCAAGGCCATAGGCCGTTGCATTTGCTTTGTGAATTGACTCTGTTTCATCAGAAAAGCGCTCAAAAGACCCCATAGGTCCAAACAGTTCCTCTACCACCAACTCA
>JAIUNA010000223.1 GCA_022565265.1 Roseinatronobacter sp.
CTGTGGCCTTTATCCGTGGCCAGACGCGCCCCAAGCTGGCCGGGTTCTGGCCCTATGTTTTCGGTGCCGGGGGCGCAACAGACCAAGAGCAGACCGCCCGCTATTCGCGGCTTATGGCCGAAAGCCAGCATTTGGTAGCGCAAGAAGCGCTGCGCCACATCACCCTGAAAGGCGCGCGCAAGCTCTTGGATGTGGGCGGAGGAACGGGAATGTTTCTGCGCGCCGTGCGCGCCCGCTATCCGGGGTTGGAGCTGGCTTTGTTCGATCTGCCCGATGTGGTGGCGCATGCTGCCCTGCCAGAGGGAATTGCACGCCATGGCGGATCTTTTCGGGAGGATCCATTGCCAGAGGGGGCAGATGTGATTTCGCTGGTGCGGGTGCTGTATGATCATTCCGATGAAACAGTGCGCGCGCTTCTGGCCAAGGTTCATGCCGCACTTCCCCCCGGCGGGCGCGTGCTGATTATCGAGCCGATGTCGGGCGGCGCGCGGCCTGATCCACAAACGGATGTGTATTTTTCAGTTTACACATTGGCGATGGAGACAGGCCAAACGCGCAGCGCAGCGCGAATTGCAGAGCTGCTCTCAGAGGCTGGTTTTGCAGATATTTCAAAGGAAAAGGGCGAAAGGCGCTTTGTGACCTGTGTTTTGCAGGCGCGCAAGCTGCCAAGCCCTGTTTGAGTGGTTTTTAAGTGTCAATAAAGGTTGACAGTTATTACTGTATCGCTATGATTACATTATAGGCACACGACTCGCTGTTCACCGCTCTTGCAGATGTGGCAGGCCACCAAGGAGAGACCCTTTGCAGACAGACGCCATCATCCTTTCCGCCCCTCGCCAGCTTGCGCTGGGCCGGGTGGGGCTGAAGGCGGCGGGGCAGGGGGATCTGGTGGTGCGCATCGGGCATTCGGGCGTTTCCACAGGCACAGAAAAACTGTTCTGGTCGGGCGAGATGCCGCCATTTCCGGGCATGGGCTATCCGCTTGTGCCGGGATACGAGGCTGCGGGCGAAGTGGTCGAGGCCGGGGCGGAGACGGGTTTCAAACCCGGCGAGCGCGTATTCGTGCCGGGGGCAAATTGTTTTACGCCGGGCGATTGCGGGCCGGTTTATGGCCTGTTCGGCGGGGCGTCGCGTTATCTGGTGACTGAGGCCAGCCGCGTTACCCGCATTGACCCTGCAATGGGGCCGGAAGGTGCGCTTTTGGCGCTGGCGGCAACTGCGCGCCACGCTGTTGCCGGGGCCAATGCCAGCATGCCGGATCTGATTGTGGGCCACGGTGTTCTGGGGCGTTTGATCGCGCGGATTGTCATTGCCTCTGGCGCGCCTGCACCGCAGGTGTGGGAGGTGAACCTCGCGCGCCAACTGGGTGCCGAGGGGTATGGCGTTTGCCACCCCGATACCGATACCCGCCGCGATTACCGCTGCATCATGGATGCCTCTGGCGCTGAAGGGCTGCTCGATCAGCTTGTGGGCCGGATTGCGCGCAATGGCGAAGTGGTGCTGGCGGGGTTTTACACCAAGCCTGTGCAATTTGCCTTTGTGCCCGCCTTCATGCGCGAGGCCCGTTTGCGCATTGCTGCCGAATGGCAACCCCAAGACCTGATTGCCACCCGCGAGATGATTGAGAGTGGCAAGCTCTCTCTGTCCGGGCTGATTACACATCGCGCGCGGCCCAAGGATGCGGCGGCGGCCTATGAAACGGCCTTTACCGATCCTGACTGCCTGAAAATGATCTTTGACTGGGAGGAAGCTGCATGACCCTCGATATCCCTAATCTGAAGGATTTCGACCAGCGCCTTCGAGAGGAAGCGCATGAAGAACCAACGCTGGAAATCCCGCAAGACCCGCCCAGCAAGCACACCCAGATCATAGCGATCTATGGCAAGGGCGGCATTGGCAAAAGTTTCACTCTGGCCAATCTGTCTTGCATGATGGCCGAACAGGGCAAGCGCGTGCTGCTGATTGGCTGCGACCCCAAATCAGATACAACCAGCCTGCTGTTTGCAGGCAAGGCTTGTCCCACGATCATCGAAACCTCTACCCGCAAGAAGCTTGCAGGCGAAGAGGTGCAGATTGGCGATGTCTGTTACAAACGCAATGGCGTTTTCGCGATGGAACTGGGCGGGCCGGAAGGGGGCCGGGGTTGCGGTGGGCGCGGCATTATCCACGGGTTTGAACTGCTGGAAAAGCTGGGCTTCCATGATTGGGATTTTGACTACGTCTTGCTGGATTTCCTTGGCGATGTGGTGTGCGGCGGCTTTGGCCTGCCCATTGCGCGCGACATGGCGCAGAAGGTCATTCTCGTAGGCTCGAATGATCTGCAATCGCTGTATGTGGCCAATAACGTTTGCTCTGCGGTGGAATATTTCCGCAGATTGGGCGGGAATGTGGGTGTTGCCGGGCTGGTTATCAACAAAGATGACGGCACGGGCGAGGCGCAGGCCTTCGCGGATGCTGTGAAAATTCCGGTGCTGGCCACTATCCCCGCTGATGAGGATTTGCGCAAGAAATCCGCCAATTACCAGATTGTTGGCACAGCCAAAAGCCAATGGGGCCCGCTTTTTGCCGGGCTGGCAGAGGCCGTGGGCATTGCCCCGCCCATTCGCCCCGAACCCTTGGATCAGGACGGGTTGCTGGCGCTGTTTGACAGCAAGGATACCGGCGGTGATGTGGTTCTGGTGCCCGCAACCGATGCCGATATGCGCGGCAAACATGCAGCCGTGAAAGCCTCTCTTGAAGTGGTGTATGACGATGCCTGAAGATTTCGCAGAGATCGGCACAGGCGGAGAGGTTGGTTATGACAACGCCGCCGATACGCCCGTTGAAAAGGTGATCGAACGCGCGCCATCGCAAACCCCAGAGGCCGTGCAGGCCGATGGCATGGGCTGCCATGCCCCCGCCGAGAAGATGGAAGCCGCCGCCCGCGCCGCCGGAAATGGCGAAATTCTGGATCAATTCGCCAAAGATTACCCGCGCGGCCCGCATGACAAGCCCGAATCCATGTGCCCCGCCTTTGGGTCTTTGCGCGTGGGTTTGCGGATGCGGCGTGTGGCGACTGTACTCAGCGGCTCTGCCTGCTGCGTGTATGGGCTGACATTCGTGTCGCATTTCTACGGCGCGCGCCGCTCTGTTGGGTATGTGCCGTTCAATTCGGAATCGCTGGTCACGGGCAAGCTGTTTGAAGATATCCGCGACGGTGTGCATGAATTGGCCGATCCCGAACGCTATGATGCGATTGTTGTGACCAATCTTTGCGTGCCCACGGCCTCTGGTGTGCCGCTGCGGCTGCTGCCCAAGGCGATTAACGGTGTTCGGATTATCGGAATTGATGTGCCCGGTTTCGGCATTCCAACCCATGCCGAGGCTAAGGATGTGCTGGCGGGCGCGATGCTGAATTATGCCCGTCAGGAAATCATGGCCGGGCCTGTACCTGCGCCTGTTGCGGGCCGCTCTGACCGCCCCAGCGTGGCGCTGTTGGGAGAGATGTTCCCAGCCGATCCCATGATGATTGGGGCCATGCTTGCGCCCATGGGGCTGGCGGCTGGCCCGGTTGTGCCTTGCCGCGAATGGCGCGAGTTATATGCCGCGCTGGATTGCGGCGCGGTGGCGGCCATTCATCCGTTCTACGCAGCCTCGGTGCGCGAGTTCGAGGCGGCGGGCCGCCCGATTGTCGGCTCTGCCCCTGTTGGGGTTGATGGCACACATGATTGGCTGGCCGCGATTGGCGATGTGTTCAACGTAGCCCCGGCGCAGATTGCCGCGGCGCAGAATGCCTTTGTGCCTGCTGTGCGCGGGGCCTTGGCGAAAGCGCCCATCACCGGGCGGATTACGCTGTCGGGCTATGAGGGTTCGGAATTGCTTGTGGCGCGGCTTTTGATCGAAAGCGGCGCGGATGTGGCCTATGTGGGCACGGCCTGCGCGGCTTCTCGGTGGTCTGCGGCAGATCGTGACTGGCTGGAAGCGCGCGGCGTTGTCGTGAAATTCCGCGCCTCGCTGGCCGATGATCTGGCAGCGGCAGATGGGCTTGACCCTGATCTGGTGATCGGAACAACGCCTGTTGTGCAACATGCCAAGCAAAGGGGCACACCGGCGCTGTATTTCACCAATCTGATTTCCGCGCGCCCCCTGATGGGGCCTGCCGGTGCAGGCAGCTTGGGCGAGGTGGTGAATGCCGCCATCGCAGGCAAGGCCCGCATGGACAAGATGCGCGATTTCTTCGAGGGCGTGGGCGAAGGCGATACCGCAGGCATCTGGGAAGGCAGCCCCAATCTGCGCCCCGATTTCCGCGAACAGCACCAGAAGAAGCTGGATAAAGCCGCCAAAGCCGCCAAAGCGCAGGAGATGATCTGATGCTTGTGCAAGATCATGATCGCGCAGGCGGATATTGGGGGGCAGTCTATGCCTTCTGCGCCGTCAAAGGGTTGCAAGTGGTGATTGATGGCCCTGTGGGCTGTGAAAACCTGCCTGTCACATCTGTTTTGCACTATACCGATGCGCTGCCCCCGCATGAATTGCCCATAGTCGTTACCGGCCTGGGCGAAGAAGAGCTGGGCCGCGATGGTACCGAAGGCGCGATGAAACGCGCATGGAAAGTGCTTGATCCTGCGCTTCCTGCCGTGGTGGTGACAGGTTCCATTGCCGAGATGATCGGCGGTGGCGTGACGCCCATGGGCACAAATATTCAGCGCTTTTTGCCGCGCACCATTGACGAGGATCAATGGGAAGCCGCCGACCGCGCGATGACATGGATTTTCACGGAATTTGGCCAGACCAAAGGCCGCATGCCGCCAGAGAAGAAGCGCGAAGAGGGCGCGCGCCCGCGTGTCAATATCCTTGGGCCAATGTATGGCGTGTTCAACATGCCCTCTGATCTCGCCGAAATCCGCCGTCTGGTGGAAGGGATCGGCGCAGAGGTGAATATGGTCATGCCGCTGGGCGCGCATCTGGCCGAAATGCGCAATCTGGTGAATGCCGATGTAAATATCGTCATGTATCGCGAATTCGGGCGCGGCTTGGCCGAAGTTTTGGGCAAGCCCTATCTGCAAGCCCCCATTGGCATGGACAGCACAACGCTATTCTTGCGCCGCTTGGGTGACTTGCTGGGGCTTGATCCTGAACCCTTCATCGCGCGCGAGAAGCATTCGACCCTGAAACCCATGTGGGATTTGTGGCGCTCTGTCACGCAGGATTTCTATGCAACGGCCAGTTTTGCCGTGGTGGCGAATGAAACCTATGCGCGCGGTTTGCGTAACTATC
>JAIUNA010000224.1 GCA_022565265.1 Roseinatronobacter sp.
CCGCGTCCGCGGTTAGCTCTGTCTCGGTATCCGTAACAGTCCCTGTATACGGGGCAGATGCCGCGCTGGCGGTCGGTGTCCCGGGTATGGCACCGGTCGAATCCAAGCTCAGCCCTGCCGGAAGCGCAGGCTCAACGCTGTAGCTAAACCTTCCGCTGCCGCCAGTTGTCGTTGCAGTCACTGTGGGTGATGGAGTGCCAACAGTCAGAGACAGCGTATCAGGCAAAAGACCAAACGTAAGTTCCGGGAAGGAACCCAAAGTTTGCGTGGCCGCAGTCCGAGTTGAAAAAAGCTTACCACCAGTCTTGATAAACTGTATGTCGTAAGTACCGGCAGGAATTGTCACCGTCTGCGCGGCGGTGGTAACAGTTTGGGTAGAACTGGTGCCCCACGACCCCAAGCGCGGCGTATCAACGAGTATAATGGTCGATCCTGTTGTCGAACCCTCAGGTGCTAACTGGATAATCAAATCGCCATAATCACCCCTATCATCCTGATTCTGTGTACCAATCGTAAACGTAACACTGTCAATAATTGTACTCCCACGTACCGCGAGCTTTCCAACATTTGTTGCAGTGTTGTTAGCGTTGATCGTCTCATTCCGATTGGAAGATTGTTCGAGCACGAAGGTTACTGGGGTTATTGCTTCTGCGCGTGCCTGATTCGCGGGCAACAATGCAAAAACACTTAAGATAAAAGCCAGAAGCGGCAACAACTTTAACTTCTTGTACCCGTACCAAAACGCCATCTGACGCAAGAACATTAATTATTTCATGAAACTGAATAGCTGTATCTGTAACAGCGCTAGCCTTGTTCTGTAGGTAATTTCCATATCGCCCTCACGTTTAACTTTTTGGCTCTTCAACCAAAACCACGCGATAGCACTATTGTGCGCACCCTTTTTACTCAAACATCATTATGGTCGCTAGTTTTACCATATTATAGATAACTTAAGATGTTTTTAAGTTTCAATATATTCAATTGGGTCATGGCAAACGCCTGAATATCAAAATCAGTGTTCTGGCGGTTGAAATCTCGTGCCTGAAACCTGCCGCAACAGAGCCGTATCACCGCTCTGCGCGCGGCAGTTGCGGTGCTCTGTTGGTTGGGGCTGCACAAGGTGAAGCAGCGCGCGATGACTGGGAATGATCAGATTTTCGGGGGCGGAATGTGGAGTATTTCCATCACGCCAAGCGCTTGCCGATCTGGCAGGGCCAGATTGGTGCTTTCTTGTCCCGCCCCAGAGGGGTTATGCGTGAAGCGCCACAGAGCGCAAGACGCATGGATTTAATCCCGCGCGTAGACATCTTCATAGCGGATGATGTCATCTTCGCCCAGATAACTACCGGTCTGCACTTCAATGAGCGTGAGCGGCAGTTTGCCGGGGTTTTCCAGACGGTGCACAGCGCCCAGAGGGATATAGACAGACTGGTTTTCGCCCAAAAGCTGCACAGTAGCATCAATCGTCACTTTGGCCGTGCCTGCAACCACGATCCAATGCTCGGCCCGGTGGTGGTGGCTTTGCAAGGACAGGGCCGCGCCGGGGTGCACGACAATGCGCTTCACCTGAAACCGATCTCCGATCACAAGGCTTTCAAACCAGCCCCAGGGCCGATGATCTACCGGAAAGCTGGTCGCCTGCGCCGCCCCGCGCGCCTTGAGCGCTGCAACCGCCTCTTTCACGCGCTGCGCTTGCGATTTATGCGCAACCAGAACCGCATCCGTGGTGGCGATGGCAATCATGTCTTGCAGCCCGATCCCCACCAGTTCCACCCGCGCGCTTTCCGAGCGCAAGAGCGTATCGGCGCAATCAATCGCTGTGGCATGGGCAGAGACAACATTGCCAGCCGCATCTGGTCCGCTTTCCTGCCACACCGCATCCCAGCCCCCCAAATCCGACCAGCCCGCAGCATAGGGCATGACCGCCAGATTGCCCGCGCGCTCCATGATCGCATAATCAATCGAGATATCGGGAACATCTGCCCAAGGCCCTTCGGCAAGCCGGGTAAAGCCCAGATCAGTATGGGCGGCCTGCACAGCCGCTTCCACCGGGGCCAGTACATCGGGGGCATGGCGGCGCGCAGCAGCAATCAGCGCCTGCGCGGTGAAAAGAAAAATCCCCGCATTCCAGAGGAAATTGCCCGCTGCCACCATCTCACCCGCGCGCGCAGCATCCGGCTTTTCCACGAAACGCACCAAGGGTTGGGGGCTATGCGCGCCCGCCTCTGCCCCCGGCGCAAGCTCAAGATAGCCATAGCCCGTTTCCGCCCGATCCGGCGTGATCCCGAATGTGACCAGATCGCCTGCCAGCGCGCGCGGGCACGCGGCCTGCACGGCCGTGCGAAATGCAGCATCATCCGGAATGACATGATCCGAGGGCGCGACCAGCATCAGCGCCTCTGGGGCCTGTTGCGCCAGCACAAGGGCGGCTGCAAGCACTGCGGGCGCAGTGTTGCGCCCCTCTGGCTCTATCAGGATGGCGCGGGGCGCGATCTGGCAGGCCGCCAGTTGCTCTGTCACAATGAAACGGAAATCATTGCCCGTGACAATGCTGGGCGGCGCGAAGCCCGGCGCGGACAGCCGGCGCGCAGCCTGCTGAAACAGGCTCTCTTCCCCTGTGATCCGGGCAAATTGCTTGGGATAGCTTTTACGCGACAACGGCCAAAGCCGCGTGCCGGAACCGCCGCACAGAAGAAGGGGGTATATTTCAGGTGTCATGTCTGTCCCTTGATCAAATCATCTGCCTTAGCGGCGCGCTGTTTCCGCATGGGCCAGATACCAGCGATAGGCATCTTCCACCCCTGCCCGCAAACCGATTTCCGCCCGCCAGCCCATTGCGGCCAGACGGCTGACATCCATCAGCTTGCGCATGGTGCCATCGGGTTTTGTGAGGTCTGTTGTGATCTGCCCTGTGAAACCGGTAATTTCGGCCACCATCTGCGCCAGTTCCAGAATGGAGATATCCGTCCCACTGCCCAGATTGATATGGCTTAGCATGGGCTGGGTATTGGCCGCATAAACCTCTTGCGGCAAATCCAGCACAAAAAGGCTGCCCTCGGCCATATCCTCCACATGCAGGAATTCGCGCCGGGGCTGGCCTGTGCCCCAGATCATCACACTCTCGGCCCCCGCACGCGCAGCCTCGTGAAAGCGGCGGATCAGGGCGGGCAGGACATGGGAGTTTTCCGGGTGAAAATTATCGCCCGGCCCATAAAGATTGGTCGGCATGACAGAGCGGTAATCCGTGCCATGCTGGCGGTTATAGCTTTCACACAGTTTGATGCCCGCTATCTTGGCAATGGCATAAGGCTCGTTGGTGGGTTCCAGCACATCTGTCAGCAGCGCCTCTTCGCGCATGGGTTGGGCCACTGCGCGCGGATAGATGCAGCTGGAGCCAAGCTGCAACAGGCGCCGCACCCCTGCCGCGAAAGCCTGATGGATCACATTGCATTCGATCATCAGGTTTTCATAAATGAAATCTGCGGGATAGGTGTTATTGGCATGAATGCCGCCCACCCTGGCTGCGGCCAGAATAACGATATCGGGCCGTTCCGCCTGCATGAAATCACGCACCGCCGCCTGATTGGTCAGATCCAGTTCCCTATGCGTACGGGTGAGCAGGGTGAGGGCAGCACCAGCGGCCTTGCGCCCCTCCAGCTTGCGCAAGATCGCGCTGCCCACCATGCCGCGATGGCCTGCCAGATAAATGCGCGTCATCGCCCTACCCTTCCAGCGCCACAGGCACATCCATGCCATGCTGTTTTAGCAGCGCATGGCGGCGCGCGGTTTTCAGATCCTCGGCCACCATTTCGGCGCACATCTCTTGCGCGGTGATCTCTGGAACCCAACCCAGCTTCTCGCGCGCCTTGGTCGGATCGCCCAAAAGCGTTTCCACCTCGGCAGGCCGGAAATAGCGCGGGTCAATCCGCATGATCACATCACCCGGCCTCACCGCGGGCGCATGATCGCCCGCAACCTGCACAACTGTCGCGATTTCATCCACGCCCATGCCCGAAAATTCCAGCGTAATGCCCAATTCCGCCGCTGTCCAAATGATGAAATCGCGCACCGAATATTGCACGCCCGTGGCAATGACAAAATCTTCCGGCGCGTCTTGTTGAAGCATCATCCATTGCATGCGCACATAATCTTTCGCATGGCCCCAATCACGCAGCGCATCGATATTGCCCATATAAAGGCACGGTTCCAGCCCCTGGGCGATATTGGCCAGCCCGCGCGTAATCTTGCGGGTAACAAATGTCTCGCCGCGCCGGGGGCTTTCATGATTGAACAGAATGCCGTTGCAGGCATAAATCCCATAGGCCTCGCGGTAATTCACACAGATCCAATAGGCGTATAGCTTGGCCACCGCATAGGGGCTGCGCGGGTGAAAGGGCGTTGTTTCGCGCTGCGGGGTTTCCTGCACCAATCCATAAAGCTCGGAGGTGGACGCCTGATAAAACCGCGTCTTGCCTTCCAACCCCAAAAAGCGGATTGCTTCCAACAGGCGAAGTGTGCCCATGCCATCCACATCGGCCGTATATTCTGGCGCTTCAAAGCTGACGGCAACATGGCTTTGCGCGCCCAGATTATACACCTCATCCGGCTGCACTTCGGATAAAATACGCGTCAGATTGGAACTGTCGGTCAGATCGCCATAATGCAGCTTCAACCGCTGGTGATTGCTATGGGGATCTTGATAAATATGATCAATCCGCTGCGTGTTGAACAGAGAGGCCCGGCGCTTTATTCCATGCACCTCATAGCCTTTGGCCAGCAACAACTCCGCCAGATAACTGCCATCCTGCCCGGTAATGCCCGTGATGAGTGCTTTCTTCATTCAAATGCCCTTTTACACCTGCGCCCGGTCGGCCTGTAGCCCGCCCACTTGATAGTCGCCACGCGCGCCTACGGCAAGCAGGTTGGTCACGCCCTTTGAGAGGCTTTCTCCCTACCCCGCCTGAAGCAGGCGTTCCGCCGGGATATGCGCTTATCTTTCCCTGACAGGCTGGGCCACGAATAAAATTTGTCCTCGCGGAAGGATAACTTCACTTCGAGACAGTTTCCAATTCTCGGACTGTGCGAGGGCGATGACATCATCGGCAAGCATATGATACGGGGCACGGTTGAGATGTGTGACAACTCCGTCCTTCTGCCGGAATGGCATATGGGCCACTGTCGCATCGGGAACCAGAAAGACAGTGAATAGAAAGGTTTCCAACCTGTCAAAGCG